>CAMDHE010000022.1 GCA_945898095.1 Roseateles toxinivorans
GACCTGCACTGCCACTTCACCGAATTGATGCGCAGCTCGGCCGATGCCATCGTCGGCTTCAAGGAGTACCCACATACCGACCTCGTGCCCCGCGCGCTGGAGTTGTACCGCATCCTGGTCGATACGGCGCAAGGCCGCGTGCGCCCCACCACGGCAATGTTCGACTGCCGCATGGTCGGCATCTGGCACACCACCAAGGAGCCGATGGCCTCGTTCGTCAAGCGCATGCAGTCTTTCGAGGGGCAGGCGGGAGTGCTGTCGGTGTCGCTGGGCCATGGCTTCCCCTGGGGTGATGTGGCCGATAACGGTGCCCGCTTGTGGGTGGTGACTGACAACGACCTGGCGGCGGCCCAGCAGCTGGCCGACCAATTGGGCCGCGAGTTCTACGAACTGCGCGAAGCCACGCGCTCGCAGCCGCTGGGGGTGGACGCGGCCCTGGACCAAGCGATGGCCGTGGCCGGCGGGCCGGTGGTGCTGGCCGACATCGCCGACAACGCTGGCGGGGGCGCGCCCGCCGACAGCACCTTCATCCTGCAGCGCGTGGTGGAACGCGGCATTGGCAACGCCGTGCTCGGACCTTTCTGGGACCTGGGCGCGGTGAGGATCTGCTGCGACGCTGGCATCGGCGCCATCATCGAACTGCGTGTGGGCGGCAAGTGCGGGCCGGTGTCGGGCTGGCCGGTGGATCTGCGCGTGACCGTTCGCCATATCGTGCTCGACCATTCTCAGGATGTCTTCGGCATGCGCTGGCCGCTGGGCCCTTCGGTGTGGGTCGAAACCGCCGATGGCGTCAGCCTGCTGCTGACTTCGGTGCGCAGCCAGGCCTATGGCACCGACACTTTCACCGGCCTTGGCATCACGCTGCACGACAAGAAACTGGTGGTCGTCAAGTCCACGCAGCACTTCTATGCCAAGTTCGCGCCGCTGGCCAAAGCGGTGTTTTATGTCGACACGCCAGGCGCCATCACACAGGACTTTGCCAACATCGCTTTCAGAGTGCGCGGCCTGAACTACTGGCCCCGCGTTGGCGACCCCTGGGCTTCGCCGGCATGAGCGCGCCGGTGTCGCTCCAGTCACTCGGCCGGTGGCTGTGGCCGGCCTTCGACCTGCCGGCGCCCGGCGGGCCCCACCGCATCGGCACGACCTGGATGGTGGTGAACGACACCACCCGCCTGGAGCGCTTCTCCGATACCCCGGGCGCCACGCGCGAGTTGCCGGTCAAGCTCTGGTACCCGGCGACCGATGACGCGGCCGGGCCGACAGGCCTGTACGCAGCGCCCGAGTCGGTGACCGTGCTGTTTCCCTTGGCACTGAACCAGCGCCTGCGGCGCGTGAAGACCCACGCCATCGTGGATGCGCCCGTCGCCGAGCGGCGGATGCCGGTGCTGGTCTTTTCGCACGGCTATGGCGGCTACGCCGAACAGAACACGGTGCAGATGGAGGAGCTGGCCAGCCGCGGCTACGTGGTGGCCAGCATCGCCCACCCGGGCGAGGCGGCGTGGGCTGCGTATCCGGACGGGCGGGGCGTTCCCTTTGCCCGGCAACTGACGGAAGCCGCGAAACGCAAGCGCAAGGAGCGCCGCCAAGGCGTCATCGCCCTGCGGGCGCGCCACAAGCGCCTGCTCGAGGCCCTGGACACCCCGGACCCCACCGAGCGGCTGGCGCGCTATCGCGAGTTCCTTCAACTGCGAGACGAGCCGCTGTTCAGCGAGAGCGTCAAGGAGTGGGCGCTGGACACGCGCGTGGTCGTCGACCATCTCGAGGCCCTGGATGCGGGTGAGGGGGCGTCGCCGTTCCAGGGCAAGCTCGACATGAAGCGGCTGGGCGTGTTCGGCATGTCCTACGGCGGCGCTACGGCAGTCGAATTCGGCCGAACGGACGCGCGCTGCGTCGCCGCGGCCAACATCGACGGACTGCCGTATGGCGGTTTGCTGGACAGCTCGATCTCGGTGCCCTTGCTGGTCATCGCCGCAGCCGACGAAGGCCATGCCGGCTGGGTGCCGGGCCTGGACCGGTGCAACGGCCCGACGCTGCTGGTCAACGTTCCCGACACCACGCACATGGGCCTGACCGACTTGCCGCTGCAGATGCCGCCGTGGCTGCGGTGGACGGGCATGGGCGGCCGCATGCCGGCGGCCCGGCGCGGCAGCATCATGAACGACCTGCTCGTCGCCTTCTTCGACCAGCACCTGCTCGGCCGCGGAGCCGCTGCCTTCGCCTGGCTGCCGAAGCGCTATCCCGAGCTGGCGTGGACCGCGCGGCACCTGGAGCAGCCGTCGTGAAGCTCGTCGTCGCCTGGGTCTGGCTGGCCTTCGGGGCTGCTTGGGCTGGCCTGGCGCTGGTGGCGGTCGTGCGCTGGACCGCCCGCGAGGGCAACGCCCGCATCTACTGGGACTCGTTGGCGTTGGCGGCCAATGAGCTCACGCTGCCGATGATGCTCATTGCCCTGCTGTGCAGCGCGCTCTTCTGGAGCGTTGGCGGTGCACAAACCTGGCCCGGACATGCAGGCGCCGCGCTCACGGGCCTGTCGCTGCTGCTGTTGGTGGTGGCACTGCAGCGGTCCGCCGGCGAAGGTGAGCGGCTGGAGCAGGCCCTTCAAGCGGCACTGGGCGCCGACTACCGCAGCCGGATCCTGCCCGAGCGAGCCCGCCTGCTGCGCGCGGACGTTCGCCTTTCCGACTGGGCACGGCCCCTGCGCTTCGATCTCGACGGCATCGAAACCGTCGCCGATGTTCCCTATGGCGAGTTCGGCGAGCGCAACCGCCTCGACATCCTCCGCCCGGCGACGCCAGCGTCTGCATCGGTGCCCCCACGCCCCGTGCTCCTGCATATCCATGGTGGCGGGATGATGACCGGCAGGAAAAACGAGGCCGCCTTGCCCCTGGTCCACCACCTCGCGCGGAGCGGCTGGGTGGTGGTGACCATCAACTACCGGCTCGCCCCCGCAGCCCGTTGGCCGGCGCAGGTGATCGACTGCAAGCGTGCGCTGGCGTGGATTCGCGATCACATCGCCGAGTACGGTGGTGACCCCGGCTTCGTGGCGGTCACCGGCGGCTCGGCGGGCGGCAACCTGAGCACGCACCTGGCCTTCACGCCGGGCATGGCGCAGTACCAGACCGGCTTCGAGTCGGCCGACACGCACGTCCAGGCCGCGGTTCCCTTCTATGCCGGGTACGACTGGGAAAACTACCCCGGGCCCGAACCGATGAAGCACTGGATCTACGCGCAGGTGCTTCCGGAAGCCACGCGCGACGATCCCCGCGTGCAGGCCGACATCCGGCCGGACACTTATCGCAACGCCGAAGCGCCGCCCTTCTTCGTGCTGACCGGCACGCACGATGCGCTGGTGCCCGTCGAGGCGACGCGCCAGTTCGTTGCGAAGCTGAGGGCCGTCGCCCGCGCGCCGGTGGTCTACGCCGAGCAGTTGGGCGGCAACCACGGCTACGACGGGCAGCACTCGCTGCGCACCGAGTTCGCCGTCAATGCCGTGCACCGCTTCCTGGAGTTCGTCTACTCCGATCACCTGAGAAGGCAAAGGACCTCGGCATCATGACCAGCCTGTCGGACCGCTACGCGATCGCTGCCACCCTGGGCGTGCGCAAGCGCGACGCGACTCTCCTACACGGCCCGGTGCAAGCGCAGTGGGCGGCGGACGGGCGGTACTTCTGGTACGCCACCCGGGACAGCTCCGGCACCGCGCATGTGCTGGTGGACGTGCTGGCGCGCCAGCAGCGGCCGCTATTCAACGCCGAAGCGCTGGCCCAGGCCCTGGGCCGGGTGCTGGGCAAGGAATTCGTGGCGGGCGCACTGCCATTGACCTCGTTGGACTTCGACGCAGCGACGTCGCTCGTCGGTTTTGTGGCCGAAGGCCAGCGCTGGTCATGGCATGACGCTGTGTCATCGCTGCAAAGCCTGGGGCCCGCCTTCAGGCCTGAAGAAGCCGTGGCGCCCAGTGGTGACGCCGCCGTCTTCAATCTCGGGCCCAATCTGCATTTGCGTACGCTGGCCCGGATGGACAAGCCCAGGGCCTTGACGGACGACGGCGAAACCGATTGGGGCTACGGTGACTTCACCGAGTTCATGCACCAAGTGGACTTGCGTCTGAAAGGCCTGACAGCCAAGCCCAGCGTGGTCTGGTCGCCCGACTCACAGCGGCTGGCGGTGATGCGGGTGGACCTGCGCCAAGTGGCCCTGAACCATGTACTGCAGTCGGTCCCCGCCGACGGCGTGCGCCCGAAGCTGCACAGCTACCGCTACCCGATGCCTGGGGACGCCAAACGGGGCGAAGGCGAGCTCTGGTTCATCGGTCGTGATGGTGACCGCGTACGCGCCCAACTCGACCCTCTGGAATGCAGCGGCTTCACACACCTGGCGCAAGGCTACGGGCGCTGGTCCGAAGACGGCCACCACTTCGACCTGATCGACCATAGCCGCGACTGCAAGACCATGAGGCTGTGGCGCATCGACACGCAAGACGGCTCGGCCCGTGTGTTGATCGAAGAGCAGGGCCCGGTGGTGTTGCCGGCACCGGCCATCATGGAACGGCCGATGTTCCATGTGCTCGCCGACGGACGCATGATTTGGTGGTCGCAGCGCAGCGGCTGGGGCCATCTGTACTTGATCGCTCCGGACGGCGCTGCACAGGCCATCACCCAGGGCCCGTGGCTTGCGCGCAGCCTCCTGCACATCGACGAAGCCGGCGAGCAGATCCTCTTTTCCGCCAGCGGACGCGAGGTGAGCGTCGACCCCTATCTGTGCCTCGCCTATCGCGTGGCCTTCGATGGCAGCGGCTTGCGCTTGCTGACACCTGAGCCGGCCCAGCACGAGTTCATCCGCTACGACGGTGTCCAGGGCGGGCCTGCGATCGTGTCACCAGATGGCCAGCATTTCGTCGACAACCACTCGACCGTTTCGGCGCCACCGCAATCGGTGCTGAGGGACCGCGGCGGCAGCGTGCTCATGACACTGGCGGTTGCCGACCCCGGCACCGCTTGGCCAGCCACCCTGCCGCTGCCCGAACCCTTCTCGTTGCCCGCCTTGCACCCTGAGAATCTGGATGACTCGGGCGACCTATGGGGCGTGCTCTACAAGCCGCTGGGCTTCGACCCACAACAGCGTTACCCGATCATCGAAGTGATCTACGGCGCGCCCCAGACCGTGGCCGCGCCCAAGGCCTGGGGCAACAACGTTTACGCCAATGTGGCCGAGCAACTGGCCGCCTTGGGCTTCGTCGCCGTCATCATGGATGGCCCGGGCACACCCTGCCGGTCGCTTGCCTTCCAGTTGGACGCTTATGGCCGCATCGAAAGCTGCGGCGGCCTGCCTGACCACGTAAACGCCATCCGCCACCTGGCATCGACGCGGCCCTGGATGGACCTCGATCGGGTCGGACTCGTGGGTGGCTCCGGCGGCGGCAACGCCACGGTGCGTGCGATGGCCACCTTCCCCGACTTCTACAAGGTCGGCGTGGCAATGTGCGGCAACCACGACCAGGCGGCCTATATCGCGGCCTGGGGCGAGCGCTACCAGGGCTTGTACGACGAGACGCGCTACGCCAACCAAGCCAACCAGACCGTGGCGGCCAAGATCGTCGGCGACCTGCTGCTGATCCACGGCGACATGGACAACAACGTGCATCCGGGCATGACGATGCAGGTGGTGGACGCAATGATCAAGGCCGACCGCAACTTCGACCTGCTGATCGTGCCCAACGCCGGCCACATGCTGATCCTGCTGCCCTATGTGGAGCGGCGGCTGTTTGACTATTTCGTCAGCCGATTGATGGGCGTGACTCCGCCCAGGCCCCACGCTATGACGGCGCCGTGATCACCGCCCCGTCGCCTGCGCTGTGGAACTGAGCGCACCGAACAAGGAACTTCATGAATTCAAGAACCGCCCGCTTCACCCGCATTCAGGACAGCAGCAAGGAAGACTGGGCTCTGCTCCTGCCGCATGACATCGCCCTGGCCAAGCAATTGGCAAGCCGTGTGATCGACCATTTGAAGCTGCTCGATGGCGACGCAGGTGGCTATCCGGTCAACCGCTACATTCACTCGCTGCAGGCTGCGACCCTGGCGCTGAAGGATGGGCGCGACGAGGAGTACGTCGTCTGTGCGCTGCTGCATGACATCGGCGACTCTCTCGGCAGCTACAACCACGCAGACATCGCTGCGGCCATGCTGAGCCCCTTCTTGAGCGAAGCCAATCTATGGATGGTGCAGAACCACGCCATCCTGCAGGGGTTCAACTTCTTTCATCACATCGGCATGGACCGTAACATGAGGGACGCGCTGAAGGACCACCCGCACTATGCGCGGACCGAGGAATTCGTTGCGCTGTATGACAACGAGGCATTCGATCCAGCGCGCGAAACGCTGCCGCTGAGTCAATTCGAGCCGATGCTGCATCGCTTCTTTGCCGCCCCCAAGCACTCCTTGTACAAGTCAGTTATCGACTCGGCTGCGCCCCCTACTCCGACCCCAGGTACGCCATGACAACCGTTATGCAAGAGATCCATCTGGACGACAAATTCACAGCGATCAAGGGCAAGGTCCTGATCAACGGGAATCAGGCCCTCGTGCGAGCCCTGTTGCTGCAGCGCGAGCGCGACCGCCGCGCCGGGCTGAATACCGCAGGCTATGTCTCCGGATACCGGGGCTCGCCACTGGGCGGCCTCGACCAGGCTTTGTGGGCTCAGCGCCCTCATCTGGACAAGGCCGATGTGGTGTTCGAACCCGGCATCAACGAAGACCTGGCCGCCACAGCAGTCTGGGGCACCCAGCAACTGGCCGTGATGGGCGATGCCACCGTCGACGGCGTGTTTGCCATGTGGTACGGCAAAGGCCCGGGCGTGGATCGATCCGGCGACCCCTTCAAGCACGGCAACTATTCGGGCACCCATCCCCAGGGCGGCGTGCTGCTGGTCTACGGGGATGACCACCCCGGCAAATCCTCGACCATCGCCAATCACAGCCAGCAAGCACTGGCGGCAAACTCGATCCCGACCCTGTATCCGGCCGATGTGAGCGAGTTCGCCACCTTCTCGCTGCTGGGCTGGGCGATGTCGAGATACAGCGGCTGCTGGATCGGCATGAAGGTCGTCAACGAAACGGCCGAGCAGTCCATGACTTGCGATTTCGATCTGGACCAGTTCCAGGTCGATCTGCCTGATAGCGGCCCCCTGCCGCCCGAAGGCATTCACTACCGCGGGGTCTACGCCGCGGCCCGCGAAGAGCTGATACTGCGCCGCTACAAACTGCCCCTGGTGCAGCGCTTTGCACGGGCCAACAAGATCGACCGGGTAACCCTGGGTGACGACCAGGCACGTTTGGGCATCGTCACTTCGGGCAAGAACTGGCATGACGTCCGCCTGGCCCTGAAGACGCTGGGGATCGACGAGGCGCGCGCCCGCGCGCTCGGCATTGCCGTCTACAAGGTCGGACTGATGTGGCCGCTGGAGCCAGAGGGCCTCAGCGAGTTCGCTGCGGGCAAGACCGAGTTGCTGGTGGTCGAGGAGAAAAGCGCCTTCATCGAGAGCCAGGCGGCCAGCATCCTGTACAACCAGGCGACGCGTCCGCGCATCACCGGCAAGACCGACGATGCCGGCCAGGCTCTGCTGAATGCCGACCTGGGTTTCGAAGCCATGGAATTGGCCCTGGTGATCGCGGCGCGGCTGCGCAGCATCGGCATCCACGACGAGGCGCTGAGCTTGATGACCGAGGCCGCCCGTTCGTGCCGGCAGGTACTGATGGCGATTGCCTCGCCGGCCGAGGCACGCCGCATGCCCTTCTTCTGCTCGGGATGCCCGCACGGCACGTCCACCCAATTGCCCGAGGGCAGCAAGGCCATGAGTGGCATAGGCTGCCACGGCATGGCGGCCCTGTCGCGCCCTGACACCTTGATGCCCACGCAGATGGGGGGCGAGGGCATGAGCTGGGTCGGTATGCACCGGTTCACTCGACGCAAGCATGTCTTTCAGAACCTGGGTGATGGCACCTATTACCACTCCGGCCTGCTGGCCATCCGCGCGGCGGTGGCGAGCGGGGCCAACATCACCTACAAGCTTCTCTACAACGACGCCGTGGCCATGACCGGCGGCCAGCCCATCGATGGCCCGATTTCGGTGGCGCAGATGGCGCATCAGGTGCTGCATGAAGGGGTTCAACGCCTGATCCTGGTCAGCGACGACCCCACACGTCACAAAAGTGCTGACCTGCCCGCCGGCATCCGCATCGAGCATCGTGATCGCCTCGATGCGATCCAGCGAGAGCTGCGCGAGACGCCGGGATGCACCGTCATCCTCTACGAGCAAACCTGCGCGGCCGAGAAACGGCGCCGACGCAAGCGCGGCGAGATGGTCGATCCGCAGCAGCGGCTCTTCATTTACGACGCCGTCTGCGAGGGCTGCGGCGACTGCGCTGCGCAGTCCAGCTGCGTGAGCATCGAGGCCAAGGAAACGGCTTTGGGTCGCAAGCGCAAGATCAACCAATCCTCCTGCAACAAGGACTACTCCTGCGTGAAGGGCTTCTGCCCTTCCTTCGTCAGCGTCGAGGGAGCCAAGCCGCGGCGCATGAAGTCCCTGACGGCACCCGAGGCCCTGTTCGAACGGATCCCCGCACCGTCGATCGCTTCCATTGGCGAGCTCTCCTACGGCATCATGATTCCGGGCATCGGCGGCACCGGGGTGATCACGGTGGGCGCCGTGCTGGCAATGGCTGCCCATCTTGAGGGCAAGGCTGTCAGCACTTACGACATGACCGGTCTGTCCCAAAAAAACGGTGCGGTCTACAGCCACCTGCAGATCGCCAGCAGCACCGCTGGCTTGAGGGGCAACCGCCTCGGCCTGGGCGATGCGGCGCTGGTGCTGGGCTTCGACATGGTGGCGGCTCTGGGCGACGATGCCTTCCGCACCCTGGCGCCGAACAGCAGCCGCTTCATCGGCAATCAACGCCTGCAGCCAACCGCCGCGCTGATGTCCAACCCCGATGCAACGCTGGACTTCGGCCTGCTGGCCCGCAAGGTCGCCGAGAAGCTGCCACCGGAGCGCATGCACTTCCTCGACGCCACCGGTCTGGCCACCAGCTTGCTGGGCGACGCGATTGCGACCAACTTCTTCCTGGTTGGCGCCGCCCTGCAGCTGGGCTGGCTGCCCATATCCCTTGAGGCGATCCTCCGGGCCATCGAGCTCAACGCTGTGCAGGTTGAATTCAATAAGCGCGCCCTTGGCTTTGGCCGACTGTGGATTCATGAGCGTGCGACCGTCGAGGCCATGCTCAGCCAGGCCCAGCCCTCGGCGCCAGCAGTACACGCAGCGCAACCGGTCAGCCTCGATGCGCTGATCAGCGCACAGGTTGAACGCCTGACGGCCTATCAAAACCTCACCTATGCCGAACGCTATCTGGCGCTGGTGACGGCAACACGCGAGGCCGAGCATCGCGCAACCGGCGAGGAAGGCGTCCTGAGCCAGGCCGTGGCCCGCTACTTTGCCAAGCTGATGGGCTACAAGGACGAATACGAAGTGGCGCGCCTGTACAGCTTGCCCAGCTTCCGCCAGCAGTTGGAGGCTGAGTTCGAAGGCGTGCAGGGCATACGCCTGAACCTCGCACCGCCGCTGTTCTCGAAACGCGATCCGCAGACCGGGCATTTGCTCAAGCGCAGCTTCGGGCCCTGGATCTTCAAGGCCATGCAGGTATTGGCCAGCTTGCGTGGGCTGCGCGGCACCGCCTTCGACCTGTTTGGCTACACCGAGGAGCGGCGGATGGAGCGCGCCCTGGTGGCTGAGTACGAGGCGCTGATCGCTCAACTCTGCACAACACTGAGCGCCGAGAAGCTTGAACTGGCGGTACAGATTGCCAGCGTGCCTGAGCAGATTCGCGGCTTCGGCCATATCAAGGAGGCCAAGGTCGTGCAGGCCCGCGCCGCCTGGGCCCTTTTGATCTCGCAACTGCACGCGCCAGCCTTGGCCCGCGCGGCATGAGGGTGCGCTGAGCCATGAGCCCCGAACAAGTGGTGCAGCGGCAACTCGATGCCTACAACGCCAAGAACCTGGACGCCTTCATCGCCTGCTATGCCGATGACGTGCGCCTGTTTCGCCTAGCCGAAGCGCTGCCGATGATTGCCGGCAAGGCCGCCCTGGCGACCTTTTATGCTGAACACCGTTTCAATCGCCCCCAGCTCCATGCACGCTTGATGTCGCGCATGGTTCTGGGCAACAAGGTGATCGATCACGAACTGGTCGCCGGCCTCAGTGATGCGTCGGACGAACCTGTGCACGCCGCGGTGGTCTTTCAGGTGGACCAGAGCCTTATCAAGAATGTATGGATACTCGATGCAAGCTGATATCGCGATGAGGCAAAAAAGATGACAACACCGATTTTGTTCAAGAACGCGCGCGTCTTTGACGGCAGCAGCGCCGACTGCCCCGAAGGCATGTGGGTGCTCGTCGCCGATGGCTTGATCCAGGAGATCTCGTCCACGCCAATAGCGGCGCCCCATGCTCAGTCCATCGACTGTGCCGGCCGCACGCTGATGCCCGGCCTGATCGACGCCCACGTGCACGCCTTTGCCAGCGACGTGAACGTCGCCAACCTGGAAAGCCTGGGTGAGACCTATCGAACGGCGCACGCCGTACGCATGCTGGGGCATTCGCTCCAGTGCGGCTTCACAACGGTGCGGGATGTCGGCGGAGGCAACTACTCGCTCTATCGCGCGCTTGCTGATGGATTGATTACGGGACCGCGCTACCTTTACTCGGGCAAGGTTCTGTCCATGACCGGCGGGCATGGTGACTTCCGCGACATGTCGGAGCGTCCACGCTATCAATCGACATGCGCCTGTTCCAGCGGATCGCTGTTCAACGCTGTGGCAGTCATTGCCGACGGGGTCGATGAATGCATCAAGGCCGCCCGCGATGAGCTGCGCCAGGGTGCTCATTGCATCAAGATCATGGGGTCGGGCGGCGTTGCATCGCTGACCGATCCGATCTGGATGAACCAGTATCGCGAGGATGAAATCCGCGCGATTGTTCGGGAATGCGAAGAACGGCGAAGCTATGTGACGGCACACTGCCACCCAGCCAGTGCCGTGCGGCGCTGCGTGGAATATGGCGTTCGAACCATTGAGCACGGCACTTTGATCGATGACGAAACGGCCCGCTTTGTTGCCGCACATGGCGCTTACATCGTGCCGACCATGGCGACGATTTTTGCGCTCACTGAGCTTGGACGTGAACTGGGATTTCCTGCCGAGAGTCAGTTGAAAATGGACGTCGCTTTCAAGTCTGCACTTTCAGGTATGGACGCCATGCGTCGAGCGAACGTGAAAGTTTGCTTTGGCACCGATCTGCTCGGGAAGACCTACACCCAGCAATGCCGCGAATTCCTTTTGCGCAGCGAGGTTTTCACGCCGGTGGAGATCCTGCGCCAAGCCACGACGATGAATCCCGAGATGATGATGATGTCCGGGCGCCTAGGTTGCGTGGCCGTAGGTGCCGAAGCCGACCTGCTGCTCGTCGATGGCGACCCGCTGAGCGACATCTCGCTGCTAGCCGCCGACGGCAGGCACCTGAGCGTGATCTTGCGCGGCGGCGAGCTGATTAAACCTAGATCCGGCAGTTGACCGCTTCCCACTGCCGCGAAGGCTTCTTGCCCATTGAGATTTCGCTCTCCGCCAGCCATCACCCAGCGGGTGAGAACGCTGCGCAGCCGATTGAGCCGCGCTACGGCACGCCGACTGCGTTGCTTCTCCTGGTGGGCATCAGCCCACTGCGTCGGCGCGCCTTGCCCGCGCACCGCATCGCAGCCCACTCGGCCGCGCCCAACTACCGGATCTAGGTTTCAAAAACAGGCACCACTGACGCGCCTCGAAGTATTGCCTCGACTCAGGGGGGGCTTGGCAGCTTGGTCCTCGATCACCAGCAGCACGGCGATACGGCAATACGGCACCACCTCGGCAGCCATGGAGGCGCCGGCCATGCCGGCAGCTCATCAGAGCCAGGGACGCAGTGGCAAGCTGAGTGTGCTGCCGCCGGCGCCGCAAAATACATCGAATCGTTCGGGGCCGCCGTTGGAGTAAGTCTCAAACATGTGCGTGTCGGCGCCCCCGATGGCGATTCGAAGACGATGGCCGGACTTGATGCGTGCGGCAATAGAGCTCAGCGCAAACTCAACTCGAATTCGTTGGCCGGGTGAGATCTCCAACGCATCAGCTCGGGCATAGCTGTGCGGCACCGGGCCTTGGTCATAGGGCAGACCGGCAGGGTCGGCGAGCTTGCGATGGATCGCCCTGAACTGCCCTTCGGTCAGGAAGGTCACGCAGCCGTCAGGTGCCACGACTTCCAGATAGACGAAAAAGGCCGGATCACTGGACTGCGCTGCAGCTTCCAGCGCGAGCACCGGCATGCCCGCAAGTTCCATGTCGGCACTCATCGGCTCGCTGTCATAAGTCATCAAGCGGGCATCTGGCTCGGCCCGGTCACCGTAGTCGGCAGGCAGCCCCCACTTCTGTCCAGCCCAGCGAGAACTCGGGCCACTGCTGGTGGTCAGGTCGATGTCTTTGCGGTCCACCCCGGCGGGGCCGGGCTCGTCAGCAAGCTTGCCCCCGGCAGCGAAGCTGAAAATCCGCTGTGTCATCCCTGGGGGCGGCCAGGTTGGTGACTTGCGAAACTCATTCCCGCCCAGGACCCAGTAATTCACGACACGGGCGACCGATTCCCCTCGATCAACCCGTTCAACGAAACTGCCGATCAGCTCCAGCAAGCGCTCGGTGCTCGGGCGCGGCGTGCGGTCGTCGGTGATGAAGGGGTCACAACCCGTCATGTTGCCGTGATCGTTGGGCGTAATCCACACCTCCATCGGTACTTCAGGCGCGGACAGGAACCGCGCCAGGGCGCTGTCCGCCGTGCCGGCGTCCATCCAGCTGCCCCAGTACTGCACCGGCTTGCGCTCGCGCCGAATGCCGGCCAATGCACTCGCCGGAGATGAGGCAAACAGCCGGTAGCCGTTGGCCCCGAGATCGTCGCGAAAACTTACGCCCAGCCAGTCCTGCGGCCACCAGCGCTGCTTGTCCTGCAAGGCCGCGTGCAGTTTGCTGCAGTCGACGTCGGCGTCGACCGGCTGGATCTGCGGAAAAAGCGCGGGCAGGTCCTCGCGGCGTAGCCGACCATCGAGGTCCAAGCCGTCGATCGACTGGGCCAGGTCCATCTGCCGGGTGCGCAACCCCCAGTCGATGATGAAGCCGGTGTTGGTCACGCCGCCCGGGTAAAACAGATGTTGGTAGACGTCGAAATCGGCTTGCATCGGAATCGCGCCGACGAGACCTGGCGCGGGCCGGGAGGTGGCCATGTCGGCGGTGTCGGCCAGATAGCTCGAGCCGATGGCGATCACCTTGCCATTCGACCAAGCTCGCGTCGCCAGGTGGGCAACGATCTCCTCGGTGTCGGCCTGCTGCTCGGGCGACAGCTCGGTGCGGCGCAGCCCAAAGCTGGCGGTCGAGCCCCGCGTGTCCACGCTGGCCACCACATAACCTCGTGCGAGCAGCGCCAGCAAGCGTGGCTCTCTACCAGCGCCAGCGCGGCCGTAGCGCGTTTGGGCCAGCAAAGTCAGCACCGGTGTTGCTGGCGGCACATGCTCGGGGAAGTAGAGATTCAAGGCGATCTCGACGCCGTCTCGCATCGCGATGTAGTACGACATATCGCTGCGCCGCACCGGTGGCAGGCTCCAGGGCTTGGGCACCAGGTCAGCGGACTGTGGAGGGGTTGTCATGCGTATTCCAGATGGCGGCGCTTGAGTTCAGTGCGCTGTGTCAGCGAGGTTCTCCAAAGACCATTGGCGCAGGGCGACCTTGTCGAGCTTGTGAATCGGCAGCATCGGCAGGTTCTCGCGCACATGGATCAGCTTGGGGACCTTGTAGTTGGCGAGGTGTTCGCGGCACAGCACAAGCAGTTCCTCCGCGCTGGGCGCCCTGGGGTCCCCCGCTCGCACCAACACCCAGGCGTGGCCGATTTCGTTATAGACCGGGTCCGGCAGGCTGATCACAGCGGCCATCTCGACGCCGGGGTGCTTCTCCAGCACCAGTTCGATCTCGCGCGGATAGATGTTGTAGCCACCGCTCTTGAACATCTCCCGGAGCCGGCCGGTGATGCGGTAATAGCCATCGGGTTGACGCTCGCCGATGTCCCCGGTGCGCAGCCAGCCATCGGCGGTGTAAGCGGCCGCGGTGGCCTCGGGCAGACCTAGGTAGCCACTCATCACGGTCGGCCCCTGGATCTGGATCTCACCGCTGGGCTCTGGCGTGGCGCCGCTGCCGTCCACATGGCCCAGGCGCAGCGGGATGTGGGCGTCGGGCAGCCCTACGCACAGCGCCAGGGTGTCGTCGTCCGCACCCGCCGGCATATAGAGCACCTCGCCGCCGGTCTCGGTCATGCCGTAGCTGGTGAACAGATTCGGACAATAGGCCCGCAGGCGTTCAATCAAGCCGCGCGGTGCAGCCGAGCCGCTCCAGATCATCAATTGCAGCGACGCGAATGCAGCCGGGGCGGGGCGCACCTTGTCCAGCAGGATCTGGTACATCGTTGCGACCTGATGGATGACTGTTACGCGCTCCCGCTGGATCACACCCGGCAGCGCTGCCGGATCAAAGCGATCCATCAGCACATTCGTGCCACCCGCCACCAGCGCGTGACAGGTAATCTGGATGGCACCGCCGATGTGGTTGATCGGCGCGTTGTTGAGGATTCGAAACGGCTGGGCCCACCAGTGTTCGCACTGGATGCGAGCACTGGTCACGATGGCTCGGTGGCTGAGCAATGCGCCCTTGGGCTTGCCCGTGCTGCCTGAGGTGTAGACAATCAGTGCAGGGTCGCCGGGCAGGACCGCCGCAACGGCTGCAGCGTATGTGGCGACCGGCAGGCCAACTCCGGTGCAGACAAAGTCGTCCCAGTCGATAAAGCCCGGCGCCGAACCCCGCAAGGCCACCACGGACACGCCGGCCAGCACATCCGCACCGAGGACGTTTAATTCTTCCAGGTAGCTGCGTCCCTCGATCTCAAGCATGGCCACGACCAGGCTGGGGCGAGCGTCACTGAGCACGTGCCGGAATTCATCCAGACGGTAGCGCGGATTCAGGCCCAGCCAAGTTGCACCGATGCGGGCCGCCGCGAGGTAATGAACCAGATGCTCCAAGCATGCGGTGGCGAGCATGGCGACACGGTCACCCCGCTTCACGCCGGCCACCAGCAGCGCCCGGGCGACGGCGGCGATCTGCGCCTCGAACTCGGCATAACTGAGCCGGCGGTCACCGTCCACGATGGCCTCGCCATCCGGTGTCGCCCGGGCCCAATGTGCCGGGTAGTCACCCAGGCGCAGCAGGGCCGGTGTGCGGTTCATCGGCAGCTCACTCATGGCGCCCCTCCGCGCTGACCCAGACACATTCCCAGAGCGCGATCATGGCCGGCTTGGTCTGGCCTTCGATCTCGACCGTGCAATCCAGCACAAACAGCTTCTGCCCCGGCTTGCGCTCGCTCACTTCCTTCACGGTGAAGTGACCGCGAATGCGCGAATCAACAAGTACCGGCGCCACAAAGCGAAGTTCGCGGAAGCCGAAGTTCACCGGCCATCCCTCACTCGCATCGCCGTCCAACGCGTAATGGAGCACCTCGTAGAGCATCGCAGTGAGCATTGACAGGGTCAGGAAGCCAAAGGCGATGGTCTTGCCGTGCACGCTGTGTTTGGCAGCAAAGGCGGGGTCGATGTGATGCGGATCGAAGTCTTCGGTGATGCCACCAAAGGCGGTGATGCGGCGCTGGTCCATCAGGAACCAGCCACTGCTGAAGGTCTCGCCGAGGTGCTGCTCGCTCGTTTGGGGGGTGAAGAATCTTTTACTCATGGTTGTGGCCTCAATATCCTTTTCTTCAGCGCCCTGCCAGCGGCGGAAAGGCCATTTGCAGCGCCTTGGCGTAGACCACCGAGGGCAGGGTCACATGCGTCTCGCCCTCGGGGCAGTGGTAGCGCAGCGTGTAGCCCGGCGCGCCCGTCAGCGCCTGCAGGCGGGCGGCCAACTCGGCGGCGTTGTCGACCATGCGCGCCTTGTCGAGCACCTCGTGGATCTTTTCCAGGCTGACCGAAACACTGGCCGGCAGGATGACGTCGGGCCGGGTCTGCTCGGTCGCACCAACGGCGATCAGCACCCGCGGCGCCACTTCGCCGGCCGCGACGCGGGCGGCAAAGGCCGCTTCATGGCCGAGCAATGCGCGGTGGTCCCACCAGATCGACGGGCTGAAGGCGACGAAGCTCTGGAACATCGTCGGCCGTGTGAACAGGGTGTAGAGCGCCGCCAGGCCGCCCAGCGAATGACCAAACAACGCCATTCGCGCCGTATCGACGACGTAGCGCTGCTGCACCTCCGCCAAGGCTTCTTGCGACAGCATGTCAAGAAAGCCGTCCAGCCCGCCGGAGGTGTAGTTCTCGCGCGCCTCGATCTTCATCTCGTCGGTGTCGTCGACGGTCGGCGTCAGGTCCAGGCCGCGCCGCGTGAGGCAGTCGTTGATGTCGTCGGTCGGGTAGGTCACGGCCACAACGAGCGCGGGTTCGCATTCGCCGCCGATCACGCCGATCACGCGCAGCATGTCCACCGCCAAGCCGTGGTAGCCCGAGCCATCCAGCGCCCATAGCACCGGGTAGCCACCGGGCGGTGGCGGGGTCTCCGGCGCGGTCATCACCAGCCGGTAGTCGCGACCGTTGACCTTGGAGATGAACTCGAAGACTTGCGTGGGCTTCGTGGTCAGGGCGGGAATGCTCATCGTGTGGACCTCGCTCGCAGTGGCGTGCTTGCTTGCAGAAACGGTTTCAGGGCTGCGCAGCAGCCCGAGCCGGGAAGGCCATTGCCAGCGCACGGCCTAGCGTCAGAAATGGCGTGGTCATGTGCGTCTCGCCGGGTAGGCAGGCGTAGTGCACTTCGTAACCGGTTGCGCCGGGCAAGATCTTCAGGCGTTCGAACAGTTCGCTGGCGTTGTCTACCATGCGGGCCATTTGGGTCATCGCAGCGCCTCGGGCCAGCATCTCCGGCGCCAGACCGGGCGGCGTAAAGCGTGGCGGATCCTGCTCGGTGCCGCCCATCGAGATAAAGATGCGCGGTGCGAACTTGCCGGCGCAGATGGCTTGCGCAAAGGCCGCTTCGTGAGTCAGCAGCACCCGGCTGTCCCACCAGATCGACGGGCAATGGGCGATGTAGCTCTGGAACAACCGCGTGCGAGTGAACAGCGTGTACAGCGTGGTCAAGCCGCCCAGCGAATGACCGACCAGTGCCATCTGGGCGGCGTTGATCTTGAAGCAGGCCTGCAGGCGCGGCAGTACGTCGGCTTCCAGGGTGTCGAGAAAGCCGTCCAGTCCTCCGTAGATATGGCCTGGCGCGCCGTGGAGCATGTGCTGGTCATCGCCCGGCGTGGGTGTCAGGTCCAGCGATCGCCGGCTGAGCATCTGTGCGAGGTCGTCGGACGGATAGGTCACGGCCAGCACCAGCGCCGGCGTGATCTCGCCGCCGATGGCACCGATGTTGCGGATCATGTCGACCACGGTGCCGTGGTAGCCCGAACCATCCAGCACCCACAGCACCGGCCAGCCACCGGCTGGCATCGGGCCGGGCGGTGGCGTGATCAGCAGCCGGTATTCGCGTCCGTTGATGCTGGACTGAAAATCGAGCATCGTGGTGGGCGGGATCCGGATGGGGGCAGGTGCGGAAGGTGCACTGGCGTCAGTCATGCTGGGCTCCAGGGATTGTCCAAGCGCGGCCAGTAGTTGCGGTCGCGGAACTGGTAGGGCATGGCCTCGAAGTCGCTGCGCAACAGGCCCGGGGACTCGACGTAGAGCACTTCGCTGGCCAACGGTGCAAAAGCAGCATGGAAGTGCTGTGAGGACTTGACGACGATGGCGCGCTTGGCCGTGAGGTCGATGCCCAGCCCCGCGAAGATGTCGGTGCCGAAGACCTGCTGGCGGATCGAGATCAGCACGAGGTCGATACCGTCGTCGGTGCTCACCCAAACCGCCGGCCCACAGGGCATGGCAGGAAACCCCAGCATGCTCTGACTGTGCGCCTCGACCACCGCGCGCACGGTGATGTTCAAGTCGACCGGGTCGCCTGAGGCGGGCCCGAGTTTGCCGCCCACCCGCAGTGCCAGCCGTGCGCCCACGCCGGCAGCACGGCAGACCTGCACTGCACCAAGATCGTAGAACGCGCCCAAGGCGACATTGCCGATGCCGCGCTCGACCAGCGCGCGCAGGATGAAAGTCGAGTCGCTGCTGGCGCCGCCGCCGGCGTTGTCGGCGATGTCGGCCAGCACCAGCGGCTCGCCGGCAGGCGCGGCCTGAAGGCGGTCCAATGCAGCGTCGATGCTGAACTGACGGCTGCCGGTCGCGTAGCGCAGCGCAAAGATTTCGTGTCCGAGCTGTTCCGCCAGCCGCGCCGCCAGGCCGGCGTCGTTGTTGGTCGTGACCCAGACCTTGGCGCCCGCTTCCGGCACGTCACCGTAGGGGAAGCCATGGCCGAAGTTCACACTCAGCACGCCGTTCCTGCCTTCGAGATCCTTCATGCGCTGCACGAAGGCCTTCATTGGCTCGCGCGTGGTGTGCCAGAAGCTGGTCATGCGGCAATCAAACACGGCGGTCACCGGCTTGATTTGCCGCCGCGCCGTGGCCAAGGTCAGGCGCCAGACTTCCTCGAAGCGCTCCAGCACATCGGTGTGCGGATACTCCTTGTAGGCGATCAGCAAGTCGGCGTGGCGCCGCATCTTGTCAGTGAAGTGGCAGTGCGGGTCCAACTCGACGCCGATCGGCACCTCTGGCCCGACGAGGGCGCGAACCCGCTCGATCAGGTCGCCCTCGCAGTCCGGATAGCCTTCAGCCACCATCGCGCCGTGCAGCGGCAGGATCACGGCGTCCACCGGCATGGCCGCCTGCAGGCCGGCCAGCAGCTCATCTCGCATGCCCTCGTACACCGCACGCACCGTGGCGCCGTTGGGCTGGGCGTCGGCCAGCAGGCCGAGCACGACCTCGGCGTCGCTGGCAGCTAACAGGCGTGCGATGACCTCGCGCCACAGTGAACCGCTTCCGGCTGGACTCTGACCGCGATCAATGTCCCAGGCACCTGCTCCGGACGGTGCTGCGGCGAAGGTATTGGTCTCGGTCGAAATGCCGGCGAGGTAGATCTTCATTTCAAATTCCCCAGACGCCGGGCGGCATGTTGACGACGCCGTGGTCGAACTGCAGACCGGGTACCCGGTCCTGCGTGATGTAGAGCGGGCCGTCGATGTCGCAGACATCGCAGAGCTGGCCGATCAGGTACGCCGGCGCCATACCGAGCGAACTGGTGACCATGCAACCGACCATCAGCCCCAGCCCCAACTCGCGCGCCTGACGAGCTATGCAGAGTGCCTCGGTGAAGCCACCACACTTGTCGAGCTTGATGCTGGCCACATCAAAGCGCCCCACCAGGCCCGGCAGATCGGCCCGGGTCAAAAAGCTTTCATCGGCCGCGACGGGAATCGGTCGCGGCAGGCCGTCCATCCACGACTCCTTGCCGATCGGGAAAGGCTGCTCGATCAAGCTGACCCGGGCAGCCTGGAACGCCGGCAGCAGAGCCAGATAGCCGTCGCGGGCCAAGCCCTGATTCGCGTCGACCATGAGCCAGGCTTCGGGCAACGCGCGGCGCACCGCCTGCACGCGCTCGGCGTCCTGCCCATCGCCCAGCAGCTTGAGCTTGATCCGCGCGGTGCCGGCACTGGCCTGCGCTTGTGCGGCCATGTCGTGCGGCGCGCCGGCGCCTAGGGTGTGGGTACTGAGCAAGGGCCGGGGCGCGCTCATCCCGGCCAGTTGCCAGATCGGCTGCTCCGCGCGCTGGCTCGCCAGGCCCCACAGCGCGCAATCGAGCGCGTTGCGGGCGCCGCCGGCGGGCAGCAGCAGTTGCAGATGCTCGCGCGTGATGCCCGACTCGATGGCGCCGCGCAGGGCTTCAATCTGGGCAGCCATTCCGGCCGGCGTCTCACCGTGGAAGTAGACGCCGCTGGCTTCGCCCAGACCCGTGAAGCCGCCCGCGCGCAGTTCCACCACGACGGTCTCGGCATGCGTGAAGGTGTAGCCGGTGATGCGCAGCGGCGCCGTCATCGGCACCCGCTCGATGCGAACGCTCAAGGACAGAGCGCTCACTGGTGCACCCTCACGCTGCGCGTGGTCCCGCCGGTCGGGGGCGCTCATGGCCTGTCCATCCGCAGGAACGGGCGACCGTGAAAGGGGCCGGGCAGGTCTGCCCGCGTGGCCCTTCCCGCCTCAACGGTAAAGCTCACTTCGAGTCGTTCATCTGCGGCCACGCCGCACCATTCAGGCGTCGAAAACTGCATCGCGAAGCGGTGCTCGCCCACGGCGATCAAATCAAAGTTCATGCGATAGGCCTTGCGCAACACGGCGGTCAGTCGGCCCGCCGTGAGGCTGACGTCGAGCGGCCCATCAGCCGGGTGCTCGTAGCTGCCGACGTAAGCGGCCAGGTCTGGCAGGCTAAGGGGCACCGGCATCGTTGCTTCCGCGGGCGCGAGCTTGGGCCGCTGCGACTGGAAGTACGCCAGCCAGTCGCGCGGCGCCAGGCCCAGCAGGGTGGCGGCAATGGCAAACGCGCTGGCGAGCGCGCCAGGGCCGCCGCCGATGCTATTGGCGTACACCGCCACGCCGATGCCGGCTTTGGGCAACAGCAGGGTCTGCGCCTGCACGCCCAGGTCGCTGCCGGAGTGCATCACCAAGGGATGGCCCTCGAAGTCGGATGCGGCCCAGCCCAGCGCATAGGCCGCCATGTGCGCCCGGGGGTAGAACAAGCTCATAGGATCTTGGCCAGGCCGCGCCACGGCTTGCGGCAAATGGGTTTCCAGCAATGCCTCGCGCGGCACAACTTGTGCACCGTCGACCAAGCCGCCGTTCAGGTGCAGACGCAGCCACTGCAGCGCATCGCGGCCCGACACCACCATGCCGCCTGAGCCGGTGTACTGGTCGGTAAAGACTTCATCGATGGCGACGACCTTGCCGGACAGTACCACATGCCAACCGGCCCGCTCGCCAAGGTCTTTGGGCGTGCCGGACCCGGCCGAACTGCCCTGCATGCCCAGCGGCGCCAGGATGCGCTCGCGAATCGTCGCCACGGCACCCTTGCCCGTGATGCGCCCGGCCGCCACCGCGTTGGCCGAGTGGCCCGCATTGACGTAGCCGAAACGGCTGCGAAACGGGAAGGCTGCCGGCGTGTGCTTGAGCCGCTCGAAGGTGTGCTCAGGCGGATAGCTCGGGTCGAAGCCCGACTCAGTCAAGCCCGCGCCAGGCAGGCCGAGCCGGTTGGCGCTGAGGTCGCGCAGCGTCGCCATCGCGGTGATCTGGGGGTCATGCAACTGGAACTCGGGCACCCAGCGGCTGATCGGATCATCCCAGGCGCACAGACCCTCGGCGACCAGTGAAGCGAGGGTCGCCGAGACAAACGCTTTGGAGCAGGAGCCGATGTTGAAGCCGGTGTCCAGCGTCACCGGGTCGGGTGTGTCGACAAAGCGCTTGCCGTAGGCGAAGTGGTAGCCCTTGTCAGCCATCACCACGGCAACCGAGGCACCCGGCACCTGCGTCGCGCCCAGGATGGCCGCGCACAGGGGCCGCAGACGGGGGTCGAGCAGATCGAGGCTGGCGGGTGTGTTCACGAGAAACTCCGACGGGTCAAGCCGTACCGGCGTCGATGCGACGGGCATCGGCCACGGCGATGGCGAAAGGGTGTCGGGCCGACCAGAACAGGCCGCCCGCCAGGCTGAAGCCCACCGCACCCAGCGCGACCACGGCCAGCAGCAAGGCATCGGCGTGGCCGCTCAAGGCAAGCTGGTCGGAAATCACGCCCACCAGTGGCGGCCCGAGCGCCGTGCCCACAGTCGTGACCATGCCCAGCAAGGCGGCCATGCGACCCCGCAAGGTGGTCGGTGCGATGTCCTGCAGCATGGTCGGAAAGACCATGATCGCTGCCATCATGAAACTGAGCTGCACGCCCATGGTGATGTAGACCTGTTGCGCGCTTTGGGCGGCGAGCAGGGCCAGGGTGGTCACGACCGCCACCGAGGTGGAACCGATCACCACATTGATCGGCATCGCCTCGCCGAAGCGGCGCTGCATGCGCGGCAGCACGAAGACCGCGATCCCCACCCCAGCGAGCGCCGCCACGATGGAAGCCGCGCCCATCGCTGCGCCGGTCTGCGCCGGCGTGTCGCCAAAGCTGCGCATCACCGACACAGGTAACCACACGAACAGCGGCGAGAAGGCCAGGACAGCGACCGTCATGCCGCCGAACAAGCCGATGAAGGCGCGACGATGCTGGCCGAGAAACTGCGCCATGCTGACGGGCGCGGCTGGCGCTTCGCTGCTCCCACCAGGGGTCTGGCTCGCCACGGGCGCGGCGCGGCGGGCAGCAAGTGGCAGCCGCGCGATGCCCAGCAGCATCAGCGGCAAGGGTAGTAATGCCAGCAGCAGCGCCACGCGCCAGACATCAAGCGACTGCAGCGCAGCCGGCAATTGCGGTTGCAGCACGCCCACCGCATGGATCAAGCCGCCACAGGCCACCACCACGATGCCACGGCCCAGATTGCCGGCGATGCTCACCACCGAGTTCGCCAGTTGCCGCTGCGCACCGCTGAACAACGCGGGGATGATGGAATAACTCACCGGCATCAGGCCGGCAAACCCTAGGGTGCTGAGCGAACTGGTTACGAACAGCCAGGCAAAGCTGGGTGCGAGGGCACTGGCCAGCAGCGTCACGGCCCAGACCAACACACAACCGGCAAGGATCAGCCGGCGGTCATGCCGGTCCGCCAGCCAGCCCAGCGGGTAGCCCGCCACGGCGCCCACCACGCCGACGCCGACGCCCTGCAGCAGGCCGATCTGCAGATCACTCGCCGACAGCGCGTGTTTGATCGGATCGGTCAGCAGCACCAGCAGTTCGCGGTCCGTCAACAAGGCCAGCTCGAGCATCACCAACGTGGCCAGTGCCAGCCAGGCGCTCATAGGCACGGCCGACGGGTCGCCCTGCGCAACAAATGGTGGCAGCTCAGCTTGGGCAGGGTTCATCTTGGCGCGCCGTCTTCAGGACGCCTCGGCGGCTGCGCGCACCGTGGCTTCGTAATGCTTGGCTGCCCAGACGAAAAGGCCTGAGGCCAGCAGCAGGAAACCCACGGCGAAGACCATGGCGGCAAGCAAAAGGCCGTCGGGCCGGTCCTTCAACGCGTCGGATAGCAAGCCGACCATCGAGGGCACCAGCGATGGCAACGAAATGCCCAGCACGCCGACGATGGCGAACATGCGTGCACACAAGTGCCGGGGTGCCACCTCCTGGATGGAGGTCGGGTAGGTCATCAACCCGATCATGAGCAGCGTCATGTGGACGCAATAGAGAACGAACAAGCCGTTGGCGCTGCTGGCCAGTGGCAGCATCAGCAGGGGCGGGGTCGACGCTGCGCAGGCAATAGCCATGGCCACCACCGGCAGGCGCGGGCCAACGCGCGGGCGCAGCCAACGCATGCCGAACAGGCTGAACAGCAGGCCCACGGCACTCGACACGAACACCGCCGTGCCGAGTGCATTGCCAACCTCGACCGGCGTGGCGCCGTACTGCCGCATCGCCACTACCGGCAGCCACACCACCATGGCGACCAGTCCCATGGTCGCCACGGTGACGGCCAGGAACAGGGTGGCGAGGCCCACCCGATGGGCACGCAGGAAGTCGCCCAGTTCTATGCCCAGCCCGACACTCGCCTGCGGCGCTGAATCGTGCGCGGCGGAAGGCGCGCTCGCCTTCGATTTGCCCTGCACCGGCAGGGTGATCAGCAGCAGCACGAACAAGGGCGCAGGCAGGGCCGCCCAGAAGAAGGTCAGCCGCCAGGTTTCCATGCCCTGCATCGCCAGCGGCAGAAATGGCCGCGACCATTCCGCGATCTGCGTCAGGTAGCCACAAAAGGCAATCGCCACGCCGGTGCCCAGCCGCCCGACGACGATATTGAGCGAATTGGCGAACTGGCGCTTCTCGTTGCGGAACAGCTCCGGGATCAGCGCGAACATGATCGGCGTGATGCCGGCCTCGCCCGCGCCGACCATCGCGCTGGCGATGAACAGCATCTTGAAGTCCGACGCCAGACCGCAAGCTGCCACTGCCAGCGACCACACCACGACGCAGCAGGCCAGCACCACACGGCGGTCGTAACGATCAGCCAGCCAGCCGATGGGGTAGCCGACGATGGCGGCGAACAGCGACACGCCCAGGCCCTGCAGCAGCCCGAGCTGAAAGTCCGACAGCTCCATGCTGGTCTTGATCTGCTCGGCCAGCATGATGAACACCTGCCGATCCACCACGCCGTACAGCGCCACCACGATCAGGATCGACAAGCCGTACCAGGACGCGGGCGTGGCGTCGGGTGGGTCAGCTTGGGCTCGCCTGGTGCTGGCCTTGTAGTCGGGCGTGACGTGAGAGTTCAATGCCGGTCTCCTGGCGAAGTACGGTTCAGTGGGGCAGGCGCTCGAAGTGCAATTGCCGGGCGCGCCCGCTGCTGAGCTTGACGCCGACCACCTGGCGGCGCTGGCGGCACACCGTCAGGCCCAGGGCTGACGGGTTCAGCGGGTCCAAGGCTCGCGCGAAGAAGGCATCCGCCGACACAGCCGTCAGCGCCAGCGCGTTTTGACCGTAGTCGCCATGCAGGCGCAACACGAGTTGGCTGCCTTCGACGGCAATCGCAACGGTTGCACCCAAGTCGTCGCAGTGGTAGCGACCGAGCAGCGCGCGGCCTGCTTTGAGCGTGTCGGGCGGTGTGCTGGGCAGCAAATCCAGTTGGTCGGGCACGCCGGCATCAGTGAACGCCAGGGTGGCCGGTGCGGCACCGTCAGTGCCGGGAGCCAGATCGCCCTTGCTCCAGGCAAAGTGGCCCAACACAGCATCTTCAAAACGCAGCCTCAGCGTGTCGCCGTCATCGACAAGAAGCGGTACGGCCGGCGGCCCGAACAGCGAAATCCCCAACTGTTTGCCGGCTGCTGCAAAGCCAAAACGCAAGCCAGTTCGCCGCGCTTGATACTGCGCACCGTCCAGGTGCTTGTAGCTTCGAAGGGACACAGGCTTTGGCGGTGGGCGCTTGAGCTGCGCAGCCAAGACCACATCGATGATCTGCTTGGCCAGCTGCACCGGGTTGGCCGCCGGGCCGTTGGTCATCAGGATGAGGTCAAGCCCATACTCGGGCACCGTCACCATCTGACACGCGCCGCCCACCACGCCGCCGGCGTGTTGCAAGGTCGCTGCGCCCCGATGCTCGGTCACCATCAGACCCAGCGCGTAGGGCGTCGGTTGACCGTTGTTGAGGCATGCCGGTGTGACCATCTGCTGCCAGGTGTCGGCGTTGCCAAGCTGCGGCTGACCACCTACCGCACGGCGCAGGTGCGCCGTCCAGGCCAGCATGTCGTCCACGGTAGAGACGATGCCGCCCTCGCCCAGCACATCTTCCTGCATGAAGATGCCGCGCCGGTAGCCGCCACCAGCCGCTTTTGCCACTGCCGGTGGCAGCGCCAGATGCAAGGTCGCCATGCCGGGCAGGATGGTCATGTCGCTGGGCGCTAGTTCGGTGCCGAGCATGCCGAGCGGCTGGAACAGCCGCTCGCGCATGAACTGCGCCAGGGGCACACCGCTGGCGCGTTGAATGGCGACGGACAGCAGGTGGTAGCCGCCATTGCAGTAGATCTGCCCCTCGCCCGGCGCGAAATTAACCGCGGTCTGGCGCGTCTGCATCTCGAAGGCGCGGCCTACCGGATGCACGGCCAGTCCGCCCACCAACATCAGCAAGTCCAGATAGCAGCGCAAGCCGCTGGTGTGGTCCATCATCTGGCGCAGCGTCGGCACACCCTGCTGGGTCTTCAGTTCCGGCAGGTGGATCGTGGCGGGCGCGTCCAGGTCAAGCCGGCCTTCTTCGGCCAGCAGCAGCGCCGCCAGACAGGTGAAGTGCTTGCTGGTGGAGCCAATCCGCATGCGCGTGGCGGGCGTGTTGGCCACGGCATGTTCAATGCTGGCCATACCGAAGCCACGGCGGTAAAGCAGCGCGCCATGCTGCGCCACGCCGACCACCAGGCCAGGGGCGTCACCGCTATTGAAGGGCTGGAACAGTGCGTCCAGTGCAGCGGTGCAGCCTGCCGCGGCGGCCGGTTTCAGCCCGGCTGCGGATTTCGTCTTGCGCGTCATTGCGGCACTACCGGCAGGTCAATGAAGCTGGCGGCCGCGCCGCCGCGGAACACGCGCTGGGTCGCGCGCACGAAGTCGCTGGCTTGGGCAAACATGATGTTCTCCACAAAGGATTGCGGGTTGCGGTCGTAGAGCGGGAACCAGCTCGACTGGATCTGCACCATCAGCCGGTGCCCCGGCAGCAGCGTGTGGCTGATGTGCGGCATCGGGATGCGGTAAGGCAGCACAGCGCCGCTCGGGATGGCGCTGGGTTTGGCCGGGTCATCGCGATAACGGGCACGGATCACGTCCATGGCGATCGGCAACTGATAGCCACCCATCTTTTCGTCGCCCGGCACTTCGTCAGGGTAGACGTCGATCAGCTTGACCACCCAGTCGCAATCGCTGCCGCTGGTGGCGGCAAACAGGTGTGCCACCGGCTGCCCGGCCAAGCGCAGTGGTTCGTTCAAGACCTCGGAGGTATAGACCAGCACGTCCGGCCGGTCAGCCGCGAAGCGCTGGTCATCCACCAGCCAGGCGTCCCAGTTGGAACCCGCCGCAGCTTGCGGCCGGATCGGCCGCGGGTGGTAGGGCACGGGCTTGTCGGGGTCCGACATGTACTCGTCGAAGCCGCCCTCGCCCACAGGCGGATCAAAGCTCAGGCGCTGCCCCGCTGCGATGTAAAGCGGCTTGGCGACCAGCGCGCAAGCACTGGCGTCCGCTGGGGGCCAATGAGCGTAGCGGCGCCAGACATTGCTGCCGGTCTCGAAGGCCATCACCGGCGCGAGCTCGCCGGCACGCATATCGCCCTTCAGGTGCCGCGCAAAGAACGGCAACAGCAACTGCTGACGGAACCAGCGTGCGGTCTCGCTGCCGAACTTGATCGCGCCGAGGCTCGCGCCTTGGTGGGCCGCCTCGGTACCGACGCCGCCCACGCCCGCATGGCTCCACGGGCCGATGACGAGGAAGTTGTTGGCACGGTTGCCCGGCTGCGCCTGCAGTGCCGCGTGGGTGTCAGTGCTGCCGTGGATGTCCTCGGCGTCCCACAGGCTGTGCACATGCAGGGTAGGCACCGTGAGCGGCCGTTGTGCCAGGATCTTGTCCAGGGCCTGCGCGCTCCAAAAGCTGTCGTAGTCCGGATGGGCGGCCAAGCGCTGCCAGAACGGCAGTTGGTCCAGCCCGACTTTCTGCGCCATGCCAGCGGCCGAGCCGGCGTTCAACCAGCGCTCGAACTGGTCGTAGCCAGATACCGGCCAGGGAATGTCCGAGCCTTTGGTGCTGGTCTGCCTGTGGATGTACTGCAGCGTCGCCGCCTGGCGGAAGGCGCCATGGCGAAACCAATCGTCGCCCATCCAGCCGTCCACCATCGGATTGATCGGCACGCAAGCTTTAAGGGCCGGATGCGGGTCGATCAGGCTCATCAACGCGGTGAAGCCGTCGTAGCTGATGCCGATCGTGGCCACCCGCCCGTTGGACTCCGGCACGCTGTTGATCAGCCATTCGATGGTGTCAAAGGCGTCGGTGCTGTGATCGGTGTCGGTCGGGTTGAGCGGGCCGCGTAGAGGGCGATTCATCACATAAACGCCATCGCTCTTGTGCTTGCCGCGCACGTCCTGCAGCACCACGATGTAGCCGGCGGCCGTGAGTTCGCCATGGAAAGCGTAGAGCACCATGGCGGCGCGCGGGCTTGGTGCCAGGCGGCTGGCTTTGGCGGCGGCATACGGGGTGCGGTCGAGCACCATCGGCGCCTGCGACACGCCGTTCAAGGACTTAGGGATCATCAACACCGTGAACAGCTTGACGCCGTCGCGCATCGGCACCATCTCCTCACGACGGACATAGTCATCCAGGTTGATGGGCTTGAACTCAGCGGGGATGTCGCTCTCAAGCTCGAGCGCAGTGGCTGGCGCCTTGTTGGTGATGTCGTCGTTCATGGCAGGACCGGCAAGATCAGGCGGGAGGGGTGGGCTGCATCATGCAGGACGGTTTGCAGCGCTCGGCGCATTGTGACGGCCGAAGCCACCGGCTCGCCACTGTGAAGGTTTGGGTCGGCGAACGGAAAGTTCGAGCCGCTCACGAACAAGCGCAGGCAACTGCCAGCGGGTACTTGGTGACCCACATAGGTGAGCGGGATCTGCACCCGCACCGGCTCACCCGGCGTGAGCACGCGCTCGGCATCGAAGCCCTCGCGGTAGCGCAGGCGCAACTGACCGGCGGCGAGCTGGATGGTGCTGCCATCGGCCCGGTGTTCACCCAGCAGCAGCACGAGATCGGCGTCCGGCACATCGGCGCTGGTGAAGAGCTCGACCGCGCCCTCGCCCAGTACCGTGAGCGGCTCGGTCAGTGGCCCGCTGTCGTACACCAGGGTTTCGTGGTCGCGCTCGCGTTCACGCAGCTCGTAGGGTCGGCCTGTGGCTTCAAGCATGGTGCTGATATGCGGCAGGCCCGGGTCGTCCACAAAGCTGTCGGCCGGTTGAGGCCCGGTCGGGGCATCGTGCAGCAGGCGCCCGTCGCCGCGTGCCGAGTTGGCTCGGCCCTGGCTCGACAGGTAGAGGGACAGCGACGACACCTCGCGCGGCGGAAACGCGTCGAAGCCGCGCCACACATTGGCTCCGGTGATGAAGACGCTCGCTCGCCCGTGCAGAGCCGGACCAGGGCCTTGGCGCTTGAGGTGCCGGTCGAAGAAGGCAATGCGCAGCGCGCCCAGGTCGAGCGCAGCGTCCTCCCCGAGTTCGTAAGGCCCCAAGCTGGTGCCGCCGCCGCTGTAGCACTGGCCGTGATCCCAGGGGCCGATCAGCAGTTGACGTTGGTCAGCACCAAGCTTGCGGGCCTCGATGCCCCGCCACAGCGTGAGCGGCCCGACGCACAGGTCGAAGTTGCCGCTGACCACCAGGGTCGGAATGTCGATACCGGCGAGTTCCTTTGCCGAGGCGGTGCGGGCTTGCCACCAGTCGTCAAAGCTCGGGTGTGCCAGCACGTCTCGGTAATGCGCCAGAAAGTCGCCCTTCAGCAAGCCGTCTGCAGCGTCCAGCGCGGGGCGCGACAGCATCCGCTGCAGGCCGGCTGGGTCGCCCAGCAGCGGCAGGATGCCCATGAAGCCGCCGGTCAGCTCAGCCATCGACTCGATTTGCAGCAAAAAGGCCCAGCGCATCGTGTGTTGACGGCAGAACATGCCGCCTGGGTAAGGCGGCTCACGGAAGAAATCCAGGCTCGGCACCGCCGGCACGATGCAGCGCAGATGCGGCGGGCGCGCCACGGCGGCGAGGATGGCGGTCATCGCCAGGTAACTGCTGCCGTCCATGCCGACATCGCCAGTGCACCAGGGCTGCGCGGCGATCCACTCGACGGTGTCGTAGCCGTCGCTGCGCTCGTGCGGGGCGTTGAAGCTGAAAGTGCCTTCGCTCTCCCCTATGCCGCGAATCATCTGGATCACCAGCGCGTAGCCCGCCTCGACGTAACGGAGCACTCCCAGGCGCCTGAAGCCGAGCACGCCTTCTTTGTACGGCGTGCGCAGCAGGATGGCTGGCACCGGATGACCCGCCGTGTCGGCAGGCAACCAGACCTGCGTGTCCAGCCGCACGCCGTCGCGCACGGCCAAGCGCAGTCGATGGTCGGGCGGCGGCATTCGGTCCAGAGGCGGCGCTTCCCCGCGCGCGGCGGCGGCCAGCAGCGCGGTAGAGCTGACCGACTCGCTCCTGTCCGCGGCCGAGCCGCTCATGCAGGGGCCCCAGGCCGCGGTGGCTTCACGCCCATCAGGTGTTCGACAAAGTAGTCGAACAGCCGGCGCTGGATCGAAGGCCCGGCGATCACGGCATGCCCGGCATTGGGCACGATCAACAGATCGAAGTTCCGGTCGGCCTTGATCAGCGCATCGACCATGCGCAGGGTGAGGCCCGGATGCACGTTGTCGTCCATCTCGCCGTGGATCAGGAACAGGTCACCGCTGATGCGCGAGGCCAGCGTGGTGTTGTCCTGTGCCGTGAACAGAGCGTCTTCGTACAGGCCCTGGTAGCGGTCGCTCCAGCCTGCGGTATAGCCACGCTGGTCGTGGTTGCCACAGACTGCCACGCCGACCTTGTAGAACTCCGGGTACTCGCCCAAAGCGCGCACCGTGGCGTAGCCGCCGCCCGAGCCGCCAGCGATGCCAACGCGATCCATATCCATCCACGGCCGTGTAGCGGCGATCGCGCGGGTCGCATGCGGATGGTCCGACAGGCCGGCACAGCTCTCGACCTGGCCATAGGAGGCGAGTTGAAAGGCGCGCGAACGGTAGGGCGTGCCGCGGCCGTCGATCATCACCACCACAAAGCCGATGGCGGCAAGCTGCTCTGCCGTGGCGCTGTGATAGCTGTTGCCCCAGCCCTTGGCTACCACGGCCGTCTGCACGCCGCCGTAGATCAGGTCGATGACCGGGTAGCGCTGCGCCGGATCGAAACCTGGGGGTTTGTAGATCACACCCCACAGCGCGTCCGAACCGCCGAGCGCGTCGGCATCCGGTGCGGGCACCGAGAAGGGTTCGGGCATTGGCATCGCGGCCGGCCAACTGTCCACCGGGTCGGCAGTCTGAAGATCCATCAGCACGGCACCGGTTTTCGCATCTCGAAGGACCGTGCGCGGCGGCTGTGAAACGGTCGACCAGCTGTCCACGAAGCAGGCACCGCTCGGCGCCATGCTGCTGGCGCCATCGCCGCCGAGTTGGGCCTGGATGAACTGATGCAGTCCGGCCTCGGGGGTCAGCGGCCGGAGATCGCTGCCGTCGAAGCCGACACTGTAAGCCAGGCAAAAATAGGGATCGAGCGCAGGATCCATGCCGCTGGCCGAGAACACGATCCGTTGCGCGGCCTCATCGACATGCAAGATGCCACGCACGAGCCAGGCGCCGTGCGTGATCGCTCGGCATTCACCATCAGGCCCGACGAGGTAGAGATGGCCCCAGCCGCTGCGCTCTGACCAGCAGATCAAGCGGCCGTCCCGGAGTTCCTGAAAAATCGCCGGCTCGGGCGCACCCGAAGCCATGGTCACCGGACTCGAGTCCGATTCCTGGTGCACCACCTCGGCTGCACCGCTGCCCACATCGACCCGCCAAAGGCGCAGGCACTTGAAGTCACGGCTGGATTCGAGGTAGAAAAAACGCTCACTGTCTGCCGACCAACGCGCTTCCAGCATGGGGAATGCGGTGATGGAGCGGCATTCCAGGCCCTCGATCTGTGCGCGCACCCGGCGACCGTCGCGGCCCAGGAACCACAGCTCGACCTTGGCACCATCGACATCCTGTGGCGTCGGGTAAGAGTAGCTGTGCAACCTCGGCCGCACGCCCTCGGTGGGCACGGCCTGCACCAGATGATTGAGCGGTAAGTGCCGTCGGTCGACACGCAACACCGCCAGGGTCTTCGAGTCGGGCGACCACAACACGCTGGGCTTCAGCTCCTCGGGGTGGTTGCGAAAGTGCACCTGCGAGGTGAAGTCGGTGAAGTCGCCCCAACCCCAGCCCGGCTCGCCGTCGTCGGTCAACGCGCAGGGCGCGGCAGCCCCGAGTTCACGCAAATTGAGGTTGACGCCGGCGAGGGATACCGCCACCGTGCCATCTGGCGCAGCCAGATCGTTGGCTCCGAAGGCCTCACCCAGCAACTCCAGTCGGTCCGTCGCCCGATGCCACCGCCAGCGGCTCCCATGGGCCGCGAACAGCAGGCTGTCGCTTGCCTGTTCAAAGGCCACCTGCGCCAGACCCAACTCACCAGGTTCGATTTCTTTCTCGGCGAGCTTGGTGAGCGAGTTGGCCAGCGCCACGTGATCAAACAGATCGGATTGCTGCTGCTTGTGGACCTCAACCAGCACATACCGTAGGCCGGTTCGGTCACGCGTGGCGTGCCAGAAGTGGGAACTGTCTGCGGCCCAAGTGGGCCGCACCGCGCCGCGCAAAAGCTTGGCTTCGCGCTTGCCGAAAGCCAAGCCAGCAGCCAGTTGGTAGTGCTCGGTCAGCCTTGGGCTCGGCGGGTTCATCGCGGCGGTCTCCAAGGGGATGAAGCTTCAGAAACTGTACTTGAAGTCCACCCCCACCGTACGTGGAGGCACATAGGTCGTCAATACCAGCGGGATCGCCGTGATGGGACGGCGCTTGAAGTTGGAGTCGTCGCGGTTCAGCAGGTTGTCGCCGTAGATGCCCGCCTCCCAGTCCCCGCTGCGCACAGCGGCGCGCAGATATAGCTGCTTGCTGGCCGGGTTGCGCTCGGCTTCGCTGTTGGAGATCGCCGAGAAGGTCGGCGCGCTTTCGCGGTAACGGCCCGTGATCTGGGCTCGCAGGGCGTCGCTGAAGTTGAAGCTGTAGTCGGCCGTCAGCCCCACCTTGGTCTTGGGTGTGAGCTGGATGATGTTGCCATCCTGAGCCACCACGACGCCCTGTGCATTGCGTACGGTGCCCTTGATCTTGGCGTCGATGTAGGCGAAGCTGAGCCCGACGTTCAACCCAGGACTCAGGCGGCCGCCCAACTCGACCTCGGCACCCGTGGATTCGGCTTTGCCGACATTTGCGGTGTAGCCGTTCAGGCCGTCCTTGGTAGACAGAGCGAGTTGGAGATCGTTCCAGTCGTTGCGATAGACATAGGTATTGAGGTACCAACCGCGGGCCGGACTGGTCTTCACACCCGCCTCATAGGCGATCAGCGTTTCAGGGTTGAAGCCACGCGGCGCTTCGGGGTAAAGGTTTGCTGCCAGAGTATTGGCACCGCCGCCTCTGAAGCCCTTGGACACTTTGGCGAACACCAGCGTTTCCGGGCTGTAGTTCCAGTTCAGCACCAGCTTGGGCGAGGTGGCGCTGGCCTTGTTGCTGCCGCTGGTTGTGGTGCCTACCTTGGTGCCGAAGATGGCCGAGCTCGTATCCTGGAAGGTGCTGACGGTCTTGTCCTCGGAGTAGTAGCGCAGGCCGGTCTGGATCGACCAGTCTTTGGCCAGTTTGTATTCGGCCTCGCCGAAAAAGGCGTAGGCCTTGGTGTTGTGAATCTCCGACAGCAGGTTTTTGTCATTGACCAGCCCAAAGCCTGGCACCGTGATGATGTAGCCCGTTGGCGGGATGTCCTGGTTGGCGTCGCGGTAGTAGGCGCCGACCGTCCATCCGAGGGCCTGGTCGCCATTGGAAGCAAGACGTAACTCCTCGGTGAAGGCCTTCGCATGCGACGGAAAGCTGCCATAGGCCGTACCACCTGCGCCGGCAGGGCCGAAGAACAGCGGCGTGATGAAGCTGTTGTCGAGGGTGCGCGTGATTTCTTGGTCGAACGCGGTCGTTGACGAGACCAGGCTGACCGGACCCAAGTCGTAGTTGATCGTCAGATTGCTGACCTTGCTTTGGTTGTTGCGCTGGTTGCGAGCCATGATCTTGCCTGCCCCGGGAAAGGCCTTGGCAGGATCAAGCAGACCGGGCGAGTTAGCACCGCCGTCCCCGCCATTGGTTTCGCTCGAGATGAAGCTGGCGTCGACTGTCAGATTGGGCTGTGGCGTCCAGCGCAGGGCCAGCCGCAGGTCAGTTTTGGTGGCCTCATTGGTGTTCTTCAAGCCCAGGTCCGGGATGGCGATCCAACCGGGCAGTTTCTGACTGCCATAGGCCGCAATCAGGGCCAGCTGATTCGCCACAAGCGGAACGTTGACACTGCCCTGGGCGCGGTTGCCGCTACCGCCTCCTGACACCTGAGAACCACCGAAGGCGACGCGACCGAAGAAACGCGAGGCATCAGGCTTCTTGGTGATGATGCGGATGGTGCCGCCCATGGAGCCCTCACCGAAAAGCGTGCCCTGCGGCCCGCGCAGCACTTCGACCCGCTCGACGTCCCACAGGCCGAAATCTGGCTGTGCGCCTGGGAACCCGCCCAGCGGCGCCTCGTCGATGTAGAGGCCGTTGGCGGAAGAGTTTTCCGCTGCTTCAGAAAGATTGCCGACACCGCGAATGCTGATGTTCAGTTCGCCCGCGTTGAGCGCGCCAATGGTCACCCCAGCCACCGAGTTGCCGAGTTCCTCGATCGACTTGACGCCAGTACGCTCCAGCGCTTGGCCGGTCACCGAGTACAGGCTGATCGGCACGTCCTGCGCCTCTTGCGGCCGTTTCTGGGCGGTGACGATGACTCGTTCAAGCTCCACTGCGGACTTGGGATTCTTGACGTCGGATGGCTTGTCCGCTGGCGCGGTAGTTTGCGCCAAGGTTGTCGTGCAGGCGTATGACAGGCACACCAGAACAGCCGCATGCGCGATCTGACGGATCGGGCTTAATTTCATGCTCATTCCTTTCATAGTGGCAGCGCCGAGCTGCCGCAGGTAGGTTGCAATATGAGGGGCCTGTCAGCGTCGAAAATCGTTTTTGACAGAGGTGTCAATGTCATACCTATTGACAGAAATGTCAATATTCGGACAAACCCCCATACGCCTAGCGACATTCGAGGCGCAGCATCGCTTAGGGACGCTCTGCATAACCCCTCGCGGTTTGTGCTGGCCCGGCCTCGGGCGGTCTGCGGCGTTGCATTTATTGCCAATAGCACGCGCTATTGGCTGCAAAACGCGCCTTGCATCCCATCCCGATCCGCGCTGCACACACTCGCGTTGAGTTATGCAGAGCATCCTTAGAAGCCGTAAATGCTCTTGCGACAACAATACCGACATGAAACCTTTGAAAACATTCTGTCTTGCCGATGAGTTTTTGGCTCAAGCAACCCGTGCGACGACCAAGGCCGAACGATCCAGGCTTGGCCTGCTTGCGGCAGCGGCAGATGTGCTGGACTACGTGCCTTTTCCGCAACTTCGCCCTGCCGATCTCGCGGCACATGCGGGCATCTCACGCAGCTTGATCTACCACTACTATTCCGACTTGGCCCAGTTGACGGTAGCCCTTGTGGACAGTTTTTCCGAACGGCTCCGGGCAGCCATGCCCACTCTCACGGTCAACCAGGGTGACTACAGTTATGCCTCGATCCTGAGCTATCTGGCCTGGACCGTGAGCCTGGTGCTGCGCAACCGCGGCGTCTACCGTGTCATGGTCACACAGGCCGACCAATTGCCTGCGGTCAAGGCGACCTATGAGCAACTTCTCTACATCTTCAACAAAGACGTCGGCAGCCATGTGGATGCGCCACCAGTGTTGCACTTCGGCGACACAGAACGCCTGTTTGCCGGCTATTTTGTAGGAGGCGGATTCGAGAACCTGATGCGCCAAGTCTTTGTGGACGGCAAGGAAGACATGCCCCCACCGCGCACCAGCAAGGCCTTGTTTGAGATGGTGCAACTGGTGGCCGTGCTGCGCAATCGCCAGGTCCATGGCTGCGATCCGAGCGAGGCGGAAATCCGCGCGGCGGCCGCCGACTTCGACATGCGGGTGTTCGAGGGCTGCTTCAAGGCCGCTCGATCAACCCCTGCGCCCGCACAAGCATCAGTTCGCCCCGCATCGATGCCACGCTTGCGGCGCATGGCCAACAAAGTGTCTGTCAAACCTGCGCAGTCGCTGCAAGCAAAATGACCTGACCTGACCTGACCGGACTAATTGCCATACTTTTGCCCGGATGGGTTGATACCAAAAACAAGCTGATCAAACATGAATCCCATCCTGTTCAAGAATGTACGAATCTTTGACGGCAGCAGCGCCGAATGCACCGAGGGCATGTGGGTGCTCGTCGCCGATGGATTGATCCAGGAGATCTCGTCGACGCCAATATCGGCAAGCAATGCTCAGTCCATCGACGGTGCCGGCCGCACGCTGATGCCGGGACTGATCGACGCCCATGTGCATGCCTTTGCCAGCGACGTGAACGAGGCGAACCTTGAGTCCCTTGGCGAGGCCTATCGCACGGCTTACGCGGTGCGTATGCTGGGGCACGCTTTGCAATGTGGCTTCACGACCGTGCGCGATGTCGGCGGCGGCAACTATTCGCTGTACCGCGCACTGGCCGACGGCCTGATCACCGGCCCGCGCTACTTTTACTCGGGCAAGGCGCTGTCCATGACCGGTGGGCATGGCGATCTGCGTTCAAGTTCAGAACGTCCGCGCTATGAGGCGCTCTGCGCCTGCGCCAGCGGACCACTGTTCAATGCGCTGGCCCTGATGGCCGATGGTGTCGACGAATGCATCAAGGCTGCAAGGGACCAACTGCGTCAGGGCGCGCACTGCATCAAGATCATGGGTTCAGGCGGCATCTCCTCACCCACCGATCCGATCTGGATGAACCAGTACCGGGAGGACGAGATCCGGGCCATTGTCAACGAATGCAATCAGCGAAGGAGCTACGTCACCGCCCACTGCCACCCTGCCAGCGCGGTGCGCCGCAGTGTCGAGTTCGGCGTGCGCTGCATCGAGCATGGCACCTTGATCGATGACGACACCGCCCGCTTCGTTGCCGAGCGTGGCGCCTACATCGTCCCCACCATGAGCACCTTCTTCGCATTGACCGAGGCCGGCCCCGAGCTGGGATTTCCGGCCGAGAGCATGCGCAAGCTGGACTTTGCCTACCGGGCGGCCCTGTCGGGCATGGACAAGATGCGCCAGGCCGGCGTCAAGGTGGGTTTCGGCACCGATTTGCTGGGCAAGACCTACACCCAGCAATGCCGCGAATTCCTTTTGCGCAGCGAGGTTTTCACGCCGGTGGAGATCCTGCGCCAAGCCACGTCGATGAATGCCGAGATGATGATGATGTCCGGGCGCCTAGGTTGCGTGGCCGTAGGTGCCGAAGCCGACCTGCTGCTCGTCGATGGCGACCCGCTGAGCGACATCGCACTGCTGGCCGCCGACGGCAGGCACCTGAGCGTGATCTTGCGCGGCGGCGAGCTGATTAAACCTAGATCCGGCAGTTGACCGCTTCCCACCGCCGCGAAGGCCGCATGCCCATTGAGATTTCTCTCCCCGCCAGCCATCACCCAGCGGGTGAGAACGCTGCGCAGCCGATTGAGCCGCGCTACGGCACGCTGACTGCGTTGCTTCTCCTGGTCGGCATCAGCCCACTGCGTCGGCGCGCCTTGCCCGCGCACCGCATCGCAACCCACTCGGCCGCGCCCAACTACCGGAACTAGGTTAAAAACCGGCACCACTGACGCGCCAGCTACGGTTGCCTCGACTCAGGGGGCACTTGGCGCGTGGCAAAAAACAACCCCGCAGATCAGGTTCTCCCGCATCAACCGCTCGTTGAGCGTGCCTCGGGGCAAGGCGATGCCTGCCAGGTATTGCTGCCGTGCCTGGGCATGCGCGCGTGCCAGGCGCACGGCCTCTTGCGCGCTCACTGGCTGGAAACTCAGCCGCTCATGCGGGCGCAGCTGGGCCACGCCGTCGATGTCTGACGAGACCAGCGTCGCGATCTTCGGGTAGCCGCCGGTGGTCTGATGGTCGGCAAGCAGCAGCGTGGCCACCCCGTCACCGGCCACTTGAATGGACCCCCGAACGATGGGCTCCGAAGGGATCGACAAGGCGCCTGTCAACGGCAAGGCCGGCCCGGCTAGCCGCATGCCCATACGGTCGCAGGCGGCAGTGACTGCAAAGGGCTCGCGCAAGAAAGTTGCCATCACATCCGCCCCGAAATGCGCCGTCTGCGGCCCCGGTACGACGTGCGCGAGTGAGCGCGCATGAGCGAGCGCAGGCACGGGCAGTTCGCCCTCACGATCCTCAAGCACCTGGGCGCCGCGCACCACCACCGCAGCGCCCGCAGCGAGCATGCCGCCACCCAGGCCCGACGCCGCATGCGTCGCGCTATGCCCGGCCCAGCGCTGGCAATCCAGGTCGCCGGCAAATGCGAGGTAAGCCCAACTGCCCCATCGGCCGGGGCGGATTGACAGCACTTCGCTGGCTCTCAGGGTCCGCACGCACCAGGACGGCGCGCAAGCGCCCGCATGTCGAACCTGGAAGTCCCCGCCGGCGACGCTGAGCGTCACCTCGCCCGACTCGCACACCAATTCCAGCCCACCCATGGAGATCTCGATGGCGGTGCCGCCCATAGGCCTGCCCAAAGCGACCTGGCCTGCTGCATGAGCCAGCCGGTCCATCGGCCCCGACGCCGGCACGCCAAAGCGCATCATGCCCATTCGCCCTGCGTCCTGGTACGACACCAGCGGGCCGCAGGCCCGGACGGTCAGTCGTGCTTCAGCCATGCGAGCCGGTCGACCTGCGCAGTTCGTACTGCGCCCTGTCGATGCGCCGGAACCGGACCATGTCGCCCACCTCGAAGAGGAAGGGCTCGCTCGCTTCAGGCGTGAGGATGCGGGTAGGCGAGCGGCCGATGATCGACCAGCCCGTCGGCATCAGCAGCGTGGTGACCAGGCACTGAGGCCCGGCAATGATCACGCTGCCGGCGGCAATGTCGCGAACTGCAGACGCTTTACGGGGCACCTGGATCGATGCCGGAACGCCCGACAGATAGGCGTAGCCGGGTGCAAAACCGTACATGCGGACAAGGTAATCGGATGCGAAATGGGCGTTGACGACCGCCTCGACCGACATGCCCGCCGCCTGCGCCACGGCGGCCAGATCAGGCGCGAAATCTGTGTCGTAGCAGACCTCGACTTCGCGCAACTGGCCCACGGCTTGTCCACTCCAGGGTCGGCTCAACAGCCGCTCCACCTGGGCACGGATCAGCGCGTGGTCGGTCATCAAGGGGTCGAAGTCGATCAGCAGGTTGACGAAAGCCGGCACGGATTCGCAAAAACCATCCGGTGGCTCAAGGGCCAGCGCGCGGTCCAGCGCAATCACCGCAGCACTGCTGTCATCCGAGATCAGGTCACCGAAAGACACCAGCAGCGCATGGTCGGCCACCGGCGTGAATTGGGGCCAGCCGCTGCCAGGCAGAGTGCTCTCGGCCACCCTGGGCTCAGCTCAGAAAAGCCGCAACGGTAACGCCTTCGGCCTGCAGCCGCGCGCGGATCTGGCGCGCCATCTCGGCGGCCTCGGGGCTGTCTCCATGCACACAGATGGAATCGGCCCGCAAGGCGATCGCATTGCCGCCTTGCACCGGCATCAGTCCGGTCTTCAGGTAGCCGACCAGCCGGTCCGCAGCCTCCTTCACATCATGCAGCACGGCACCGGCCTGGCTGCGTGGCACAAGCTGGCCGTTGGGCAGGTAGGCCCGATCGGCAAATATCTCGGAGAACACCGCCACGCCCTGTTCCCGGGCCGCGGTTTCGAGCGCCGTGCCCGAGATCGCCAACAGCGCCAGCGCCGGGTCCAGACTCTTCACCGCCGCAACAATCGCGCCGGCCACGCTGGCATCCGCTGCCGCAAGATTGCCCAGCGCGCCATGCGGCTTGACGAATCGGACCTGCGTGCCAGCCAGCCGGGCCAAAGCCCCCAAGGCACCCACCTGCGCCACCACCATGCGGCCAATCTCGGCGGGCAGCATCGGGATCACACGGCGCCCAAAACCCTCGCGGTCGGCATAGCCCGGGTGCGCGCCGACCCGAACGCCCCGCTCGGCCGCCAGGCGCAGCGTCTTGAACATTGTCTCGGGGTCGCCGGCATGGCCGCCGCAGGCGATATTGGCGCTGGTGACACAGTCCAGGATCTGCGCGTCATCGCCCAGCACCCAAGGGCCGTAGCCTTCACCGAGGTCGGAGTTCAGATCGATTTGCATGGGTGCGTCATTTGCCGGGAAGATTGGTGGCGCGGGTGAGCAAGTTCACACCCCCGTCGCTGGCTGAATCGTAATAGGTAAAGCCGGTCCGGTTGGCGCGCCGCCCGCGCATCAACACCGGCAGCCCTTGCGCGCGGGCCAGGGCCTCCGCAGCGTCAGCATCCGGCACCTCGAAGCCGATGTGGAACACGCCTTCGCCTTTGCTGTCGAGGTGCGCACGTTGTGGCGAGGGCTCGGGGCCAGGCTCGCAAAGCTGGAACTGTATGTTGGGCAGATTGCAGATCCGGTACTTGAGCGACAGAAAGCCCGTCTGGCTCGGCATGTCCAGTTCCTCGTACTCGCTCAGCGGCGGGTAGCTGACCCAGGGCGCGATGCCGATGGACTCGTACCAAGCTTGCGCCTTGTCGATGTCATGCACGACGATGCAGATGTGGTGGAGCTTCTCGAACAGCCCGCTCATGCCTCACTCCTTGACCGGAACGACATAGTTCAAAACCCGCCGTCCGCCGTCCACGTAGACCGTCTCGCCGGTCATGTAGGACGCATCGTCGCTGGCCAGGAAGGCCACGACTGCCGCGATCTCGGAGGCCTGGCCGTAGCGGCCCAGCGGCGTGCGCGACAGGATCGCGTGGTTGCCCGCGCTGTTGACGAAGGCGCCAGCCACCATGTCGGTCATGATGGTCCCCGGCCCGACGCCCACGACCCGGATGCCATGCGGCGCAAAGGCCACCGCTGCCGTCGACGTCACCTGGTTCATGCCGCCCTTGGAGATGGCGTAGGGCGCGACGTTCGGGTTGGCCAGTCCCGAGTTGATCGACGACATGTTGATGATCACGCCACCCTGGCCCTGGCTGATCATCTGCCGGCCTGCCGCCTGCGTGCCGTAGAACGCGCCCTTGAGATTGACGTCCAGCACGCGGCCGAGCAGCTCTTCGGTGACGTCCAGAAAGTCGACCACCGGCGCGATGCCGGCGTTGTTCACCATGATGTCGAGGCGCCCGAAATGCCTCACTGCAGCCTCGATCAGTTGCAGCACATCGCTTTTTATGGCCACGTCCGCGCGCTGCACCAGCACCCTGCCGGCCGCACCGAGTTCGACCGCTGTACGGTTCAACTGTTCCTCATCGATGTCGGAGATGACGACCTTGGCGCCCTCGGCGAGCAGGCGCTCTGCGCTCGCGCGGCCGATCCCGCGCGCCGCACCGGTGACGATAGCGACTTTGTCTGTGAGCCTCATGGTTTGTTCCTTTCAGTAGACGATGGTTTCGAGCATCGGGGTCGATGTCCGGATGCGGTCCCAGCCCAGCGGGCTCAGGTCGATGGAGCGATAGCCGCCATCTGCAATCAACTCGGCAACCGCCCGGCCCACGGCCGGCGCATGCATCACGCCGTGCCCCGAGAATCCGGTCGCGAAGATCAGGTTGCGCAGTTCGTGATGCGGCCCGACAACCCCGTTGTGGTCCAGCGTGTTGACCTCGTAATGCCCGGCCCAGGCGCGCTGCAGTCGCATTTGCTCCATGGCAGGGATGCGCGTCGCCAGCGCCGGCCAATAGGACTGCTCGAGTTGGTCGTGCTGCGGCTCGAAGTCGCCATCGGCATCGGCATCGTTCTCCGCACTTGGCTGGATGCCGCCGATATAGCCCTCGCCCTCAGGTCGAATCCAGATGCCGCTGGTGTCAAAAAGCATCGGGAAATTGTCCAGTTTGAACGGCGTCTTGAACGAGAACACGGTGCGCTTCTTCGGGACCACGGGCAGGTCGATGCCGAGCCCGGCCACCAAGCGGCCGGACCAGGCGCCCGCTGCCATGACGCAGAAGTCGCAGCCCAGACGCTGGCCACCCGCCAGCAGTACGCCCGTCAGCTTCGCATCGTTCAGCTCGAATGATTCGACCGCTGCCGTCACATAGTCGACGCCCGACTGGCGTGCCGCACGCCGCGCCAGTTGCAGCAGGCTCCAGGCATCGAACCAGCCTTCGTGCTGGGCGCCGAGGGTGCCGACACCGATGTCGTCGAAGTTGATGCCGGGAAACCGTGCGCGCAACTCGTCCGGGCCCAGCACCAAAATATCGGCACCGTACGAGCGCTGCATGTCGGCAGCAGCGAGCCGTTCTGCAGTCTGCTCCGCGCTGCCCAGGATCAGGTAACCCTTCTCGCGGTAGCCGATGTCTGCATCGTCGCCAAACAGGCGCTTGATCTCGCGGAACATCCGGGCTGAATACAGGCTCATCTGGATGTTCGTCGGCGTGCCGAATTGCGTGCGGATCGATGCGGCGGACAAGGCCGTCGAGGAGTACTGGTAAGTCGGATCCTTCTCGACCACGGTGATCGACCCGCCAAAGCCAGCCTGGCGCAGCGCCCAGGCACTGAAGCTGCCCATGATGGCGCCGCCGACGATGACAACGCGGCCGGATCCGCGGGCTGGCGCGGGGTCGCCACTGGGTCGGTGCATATTGACAGGCTTCATGCCCCGCATTCTGCGGGATATGAGGCGTGTGCTGCTAGACGGCATGACGCAGCCAGGCCACCCTGGTGCAGCCGATCCAGATACGCAGCTGCCCGATTTCGACGGCCATGTCAGCGCAGCACAAACGGGTTGCCGGCGACCGCGCCGCTGTTGATCCAGACCGACTTGGTCTGCAGGTACTCGCGCACCGCATCGATGCCGTTCTCGCGGCCCAGGCCAGAGTCCTTGTAGCCGCCAAAGGGAGCCATGAAGCTGATCGCCCGGTAAGTGTTGACCCAGACCGTGCCGGCCTGCAGTCGCTCCGACATGCGGATGGCACGGCCGATGTTCTGCGTCCACACGGCAGCGGCCAGGCCGAAGCGAACATCGTTGGCGATGCGCAGCGCGTCGGCTTCGTCGGTGAAGCGGATCACCGCCAGCACCGGCCCGAACACTTCCTCCTGCGCGATGCGCATGTCGTTGCGCACGCCGGTGAAGATGGTCGGCTGCACGAACCAGCCTTGTCCGCATTCCGGAGCGCTGCCCCGCTCGCCGCCCAGCAGGACCTGGGCGCCCTCGGCCCGCGCGATGTCGATGTAGTCGAGCACCTTCTGGAACTGCGGCGGCGTGGTGATGGGCCCGACCTGCGTGGCGGGGTCCATTGGGTCACCCATGCGGGCGGTGCGGGCCACAGCCAGCAGCTTCTCGACGAAGGCGTCGTGGATGCTGTCTTGCACCAGCAGTCGCGAGCCGGCGATGCAGGTCTGGCCGGTGGCGGCAAAGATGCCCGAGATGGCACCGAAAGCGGCCTGTTCCAGGTCGGCGTCCTCGAACACGATATTGGGCGACTTGCCGCCCAACTCCATCGAGGTGTGTTTGAGCAAGCGGGCTGCCTTTTCGTTGATGAGCCTCCCGGTGGCGTCAGACCCGGTGAAGCTGATCTTGCTGACCAGCGGATGCTCGACCAAGGGCGTGCCGACTTCGGCACCGAAGCCGGTGACCACATTGAACACGCCCGGCGGGAAGCCGGCTTCATCGAAGAGTTCGGCAAACTCCAGGGTTGACGCGGAGGTGAACTCCGAGGGCTTGATGACGAGGGTGCAGCCGGCGGCCAGGGCCGGCGCGATCTTCCAGGCAGCCAGCAGAAGAGGCGAGTTCCACGGGGTGATGGCTGCCACCACACCCACCGGCTCATGCCGCGTGAAGGCGAAGTAGCCCTTCTTGTCCAGCGGCAGGGTGCTGCCCTGAATCTTGTCCGCCAGCCCGCCGTAGTAATAAAACCATTGCGGGATGTAGTTGAGCTGGCCCTGCATCTCGGCGAACAGCTTGCCGTTGTCGCGCACCTCGGTGGCCGCCAGCTTGGCCGCGTCGCGGGCGATCAGGTCGCCCAGCTTGTGCATCAGCGCGCCGCGCTGGGTGGCGGTCATCTCGGCCCAGGGTCCCGTGGTGAGCGCGCGATGCGCGGCCTGCACTGCGGCGTCAACGTCGCGCGCGTCCCCGCGCGGGATCTCAGCCCAGGTCTGCCCGGTGTACGGGTTCTGGGTCTCGAACCAGTTCGCCCCCGCAGGGTCCGCACTCTGGCCGTCAATACGGAGTTGGTAGCGCTTCATACTGCCCCAGCCTCAGAACGGCTTCAGCCCAAGGGCGGCGCGGAAGCGGTTCTTGATGTAGGCGCCATCGCGCGGTGGCAGCGCGCGGGGCGGCTCGTCGGCCTCGATCAACACTTGCACGAACAGCGTGCCCGACCTGGCGCTGATGCGCCGGGCGATGTCATCGCTGGCAGCGAGACTGCCGGTCGAAAACGCATCCTCGATGCCGAAGCCCTTGGCCACCGCCACGAGATCGGTGCCCAGGCTGGAGTGGCTGCGCTGCATGCCGGTCTCGCCGAAGTGACCGTTGTCCAGCACCACGATGGTCAGGTTCTTGGGTTGCTTGACGCCAATGGTGCCCAGGCTGCCAATACCCATCAACTGTTCGCCATCACCGGTGATCACCAGCACCGATTGCTGCGGCTGCGCCAGCGCAAGCCCGAGGCCGATCGAGGTGGCGCCACCCATCGCGCCCCAGAGGTAGAAGTTGCGCTCGCGGTCACCGGCGGCGAACACGTCGTAAGCGGCGGAACCCAAGCCGGCGATTACCAGCGCCTCAGGCGTGGCGGCCAGCAGGCGGGAAACAAAGGCACGACGGCTCGTGCGCTGACCTGTTGCGGTGCTTGGCATCAGTTGCGCTCCCATTTCTTGCGGCCGATCAGGCTCTGGCCCAGCAGCACGGCGACCTTCTCGCCGGCCTGGAACGCGGCATCGAAGCCCGCGCTGACGATTTCTTCGACTTTGGCGGGGTCGTCCACCCGCAGAACATGGATGCCCATCAGTTCCAGCGCCGCCTGCGTGGCCTTGCCCATGGGCCCCTGCCAGGGGTTGAACTCGGCGTACTCGCCACGCATCGTGACAAGCGTGAAGAACGGGAAGTCAGCCGCCTGCAACAGAGAGAACATATTGATGCAGTTGCCAACGCCGCTGCTCTGCATCAGCAGCACAGCGCGCTGCCCGCCAAGCCAGGCGCCTGCGACCAGGGCCACGCCCTCCTCTTCGGTGGTCAGCACGACGTCCTCGATTTCGGGGTCGGCGATGGCACTGCGGATGGTGTGCGAATGACCTGCGTCGGGCACATAAGCGATCTGGCGCACGCCGCCCTGCTTGAGTACCTTGAAGACCGCCTCTTGCCAGGCAGGCGCCGCTGTAAGTATGGTGTTCATCGCCGAGTTTCGAGCTGAAGTGTTGACACCAACCATCATAATATTCAATGATTAGATCTGTAAAATAGCAAATTAGCATTCCACAATCAGGTTTGGCGATCAAGCACCGAGACCATGGACTTCAAGCAACTGCGTGCCTTTTTGACCGTCGCGGAGACCGGCAACGTGACGCGTGCGGCCGAGGTACTGCACCTTGTCCAGCCAGCCGTGTCGCGGCAAATCATGCTGCTGGAGCAGGACATTGGCAAGCCGCTGTTCGTGCGCGAGCGGCACGGCATGGTACTGACCGAAGCCGGGCGCTCGCTGCTGACCTATGCGCGCCGGGCCATGCTTGAACTCGACCGCGCGCGGGCCGAGATTACGGGTGCCGACGCAAGCATCGGCGGTTTGGTGACACTGGGCTTGCTGCCCAGCACGATCGACATGCTGGCTGGCCCGCTGGTCGCCGCACTGGCCGCGAGCTATCCAGGCATTCGTATCCGCATCGCCATGGGTTACGCCGGGACGCTGCTGCGCTGGCTGCAAAGTGGGGAGATTGATGCGGGTCTCCTTTACGGGGCCGAACGCTCGCCGGACGTGCGGACTCAGCCGCTGATCGAAGAGCCCCTGTGGGTGATCGGGCCCAAGGCTGCAAAACTGCGTCGCGACCAGCCGATGCCATTGGCCAAGTTGGTCGGCACACCGCTGGTGCTGCCAAGTCCGCCGCACGGCATCCGCGCCCTCGTGGATCACGCCTGCGCGGTGTCGAGGCTGGAACTGACGATCGCAGCCGAGACGAATGCGCTCAGCGTGCAACGCAGCCTGGTACTCGGCGGG
>CAMDHE010000023.1 GCA_945898095.1 Roseateles toxinivorans
CGCCACCTTTCCCTCCCTGTACCCCCAGGTAGAACTGGAGATCCTGCCCAATTCAGGGCATTACCCGATGCTGGAGACTCCCGCCTGGCTGGTCAGCGTGATGGAGAGGTTCCTCTCGGCGCATTGAACTAAGGGATGCTCTGCATAACCCCTCACGGCACCCAGTCGCGTTGAGTTATGCAGAGCATCCCTTAAGGCCGCCGGCTCGGCACCAGCCGCAGCCTTGCCAGTAGCCAGGGCACCGCTATCGCGATGAACAGGCTGATGATCAGGCCCTTTGATGCTTCCCAGGCTTGCGCTGGCGGATTCAAGGCGGCACCGGTGATTTTCAGCGCCTTTTGCAGCAGGATGAAGGCCAATATTCCGACCAGGGCGGCGATGATCTGCCGCCACCAGTTGGTCGGCGCAGAGAAGCCAAGAGCCAGGTTTTCATAGCGCAAACCGAGGATCCCACCGACGATCCAGCCGGCGAGCATCAGCACGTAATTCGGCGGTTTGGCCATATTGGGCCAGCCGGCCAGCGTCGCTGCCGTGATCAGCAGGACAAACGTCAAGCTCCAGATCGTCTGGGTTTGCCAGAACCATTGGCGGTCCTTGATCTGGGCGAACAAGAGCAGCGTGGCTGCGCCCAGCGTCACGCCGCCCAGCACATCGGCCGCATCATGTGCGCCCAGGTAGATACGGCTCAAACAAACGCCGACAACGACCGTCGAAGCCAGCAGCCATGCCCATGGGCGTCGTATTTCATAGGCCAGCCAGAACCAGATCGTGACCGCCATTTGCGCATGTCCGCTGGGCATGCCGTAACTTTCACCCACCAGATCATCGAGTCGCAAGGCCAGCGGCGGCCGTGGACTCTGCAGCAAGTCCTTGAAAAAAGCGTTGAAGACGGCGCTGAAAGTGACCAGCAACATGACGCGGAAAAACATTTCCTTGTTCCACACCCAATAGCCAACCGCCATGAAAAACATGATGAAGGTCGCAGAGCCCAGCCAGGACATGGCGAAAGCCGCCTGAGTCAAGCCAGGACTGCGCCAGGGCAGCACCCAATCGATGTCGTGCAATAGGTTCATGGCAGTCAGTTCAAATGGCAGGGACGGTTGTCGGTGTCGGGCAGGAACGCCGCGCCAACGGGGTTTGGCGGACTGATTCTAAGCGCCGGTTCTGCCGACCTTGCATTTTTGTCACGGTCCGAAATATTTGCTGCATCGAGACGGTGCGGGACCCACTGGTTTTTATTTGGTATTTTCTAAAATAAAGGGTCAACCGAACTTCCAGCCTCGCGTTGAACCTGTATGGCGCTGTTGCCATGATTGAAGAAAGCACTTATGTTGAAAAATACTCTGATTGCTGCTCTGCTGGCCTCTTCCGGCTTTGCGGCTTTGGCTCAAACAGCGGTTGCGCCCAAACCAGCGGTGGTGGCGGCTTCAAGTGCAGTTCCGGCAATGCCAGCCAAGCCTGTAGCAGCAATGACTGCGGCACCAGTGGCACCAGCAGCGCCAGCCAAGCCTGGAGCAGCAATGACTGCGGCACCAGCAGCAACGGCAGCGCCCGCTGCCAAAGTGGCCGGGGCCGAGCCTGCGGTGAAGAAATCAAAGAATGATATTTGTCACGACAAGAGCAGTTCGGCTTACAAGCAAACTACCAACTTCACTGAATACAAAACCATGGATGAGTGCACCAAGAGCGGTGGTCGTCCACCCAAGGCAAGCAAGTAATTAGATTCAATCCCGAGTGCAGCTGAGTATGTAGCCGCGCTCGGTTTTGAAGCCGGTGCCGCCTTGCCGAGAATATAATAAATCCCGCTTTTGCGGGATTTATTTCGGGCTTTCAGATCAGCGGCCAGTATTCAGTCCGGATCCTTGGCATGGCGCTGCTCGAAGGCCCAGACCTCCGGAAACCCCGTCAACTGGTGCAACTGAGCCATGCTGTAGCTCGGTACATCAAGGCCGATCGTGCTGCGCTTCGATTGCAAAAATTGGTAGCCGGCAGCCAGCGCTGCGGTGGCCACGCCCATGCCCAAGGCTGGGTAGATGGCGATATTGAAGCCCCATTCGCGCAACTGGTCGGCCTCGATCTCGGGGGACAAGCCGGTCGGCACCATATTCGCCAGCAGCCAGCCATCGACTTCGCTGCCGATGCGGCGGAACTCTTCTGCCGACTCGGGTGACTCGACAAAGATGATGTCGGCGCCGGCCTTGGCATAGGCATTGCCGCGCTTGATCGCCTCGTCCAGGCCCAGGCCGGTGCGCGCATCGGTGCGGGCGATGATCAAGGTGTCGTCGCTGCGCCTTGCTTCCACCGCAACTTCGATTTTTTGCACCATCTCGGCCATGGCAATCACCTGGCGGCCCTGGGTATGACCGCATTTTTTCGGCGACTGCTGGTCTTCGAACTGGATCGCCTGCACGCCCGCTGCTTCATAGCCGCGCACGGTGCGGCGCAAATTGATCAGGCCGCCAAAGCCGGTGTCGGCATCAGCGATCAAGGGCTTGCGAATACCGCCGGCGATCGTCGCCGCGCGCCCGACCATGTCGGTATAGGTGACCAGGCCAGCGTCGGCCACACCGAGGTAGGAGCCCGAGATGCCGTAGCCGGTCATGTAGAGCGCCTTGAAATCGAGCTGGTCGGCGATCAGCGCCGAGAACATGTCGAAGACGCCCGGCGCGATCACGAATTCGCCCGCAGTCAGGATTTGTTTCAATGTTCTGGTCTGGTTCATCATCAGGGTTCCGTTGAGTGGGTTTCGTTCAGTCAGGCTGCGTGGCGCAGCTTCTTGTCCCATTGCAGCAAGCCCAGGCTCACTGCAGTGGCAAAGAGGAAGAGCATCAGCGCCAGCGCCACGATCGTCGGTGCATCATTGCGGTCGATCGCTCGCATCAGCAGATGGCCGATGCCGCGCTGCGAGGCAAACATCTCGCCCAGCAAGGTGCCCAGCAGGGTGAGTGAAAAGCCGATGCGCAGGCCGGCGACGATCTCGGGGAGGGCGGCCGGAATCAGCACATGGACGGCAGCTTGCCAGGCCGTCAGGCGATGCGCCCGAATCGAGCGCAGATGGACCGGTCGCAGATTGCGCACAGCCGTTATGGTGAAGATCACCATCGGGATGATGCCGTGGATCGCGCCGAAGGCGATCTTGGCCGAAATCCCCAGCCCGAAAATCAGCAGCACGACCGGATAGAGTGCGATTTTCGGGATCGAGTAGAGCGCCAGCAGCAGCGGCTCGAACACATCACCGGCCAGTCGGCGCGCGCCCAGCAGCAAGCCGATGGCCATGCCACCGAACAGCGAGATGCAAAGCGCCGCGCCGAAGGCCAGGCCGGTTTCGGTCAGGTGGTCGACGAATTCAGCGTCGCTGACTTCGATCCTCACCTGCTTGAAGGTACTGATCGGGCCAGGCAGAATCGTCGGGCCAAAAAACCAGCTGGCCAGCGCCCAGCAGCCGAGGATCCCGAGCAGGAGCAGCAATACATCGCCCCAGCGCTGGGCTGCCGATGGCAAGGCATTGGGCGATTTCAAGTCAGCTCCTTGAGCACGCGGCGCTGGTAAAGCCGCTGTTCCGCCATATGCAGGAGCAGGTTGATCGTGCCGACAAAGAGCAGCAGCAAGGTCATCAATCCATACATCGTCGGGTTGTCGAAGTTGTTGTAGGCATAGGCGATCTGATAGCCAAAACCGGCCCCCGACAGCACGAACTCGCCACCGATCACCGCGATGAATGAATAGACGACGGCCAGCTTGATGCCGGTGAAAACGAAGGGCAGGCTGGCCGGCAAGGTGATCAGCAGCAGCTCGTCGATGCGGCCCATGCGCAGCATGCGCGCGGTGCGCAGCAGCACCGCCGGCACCCGCTCCAACCCGTTCAATGTGTTGACCGCCATCGCCACCACCGCGAACAAAAAGCCCAGCGCGACCAGCGGCCAGCGATTCAGCCCCAGCAGCACGATCAGCATCGGATAGAGCACGAAGATCGGCACCGCGTAATAGGACAGCAGCAGCGGGTCAAGCACGCGCCGCAGCCTGGGCAGCTTGAACAGCATGATGCCGAACAGGAAACCGAACAGCACCGCCAGCAGCACCGCGATACCCGCTGCTGAAAGGGTCAGCCAGATGTCGGTCTTGAAGCTGCCCTTGACCAGCAGGTCGATGGCGCTGAGCAGCATCTTCGAAGGCGGAATGAATGAGACAGGATTGATCCACCCGAGCCGACTGCCGGCTTCCAGCAGCAACACACAGCCGGCGATGACGAGCAGGCGCAGGGCGACGACGCGGTGCTTGAGCCATAAGGGCTGCAGGCTGCCAGGCTGGGCTGTCATCGCTTGGCTTTCAGCGCCTTGATCGACTCGGCGCGCAGCATGCCCCAGATCTGCGCCTGCAGGGCGCCAAAGCGCGGGTCCATCGCGGTCTGTGCATCACGCTCGGGGCTCCAACCGGTTTCGACGATTTCGATGAAACGCCCCGGGCAGGACGACATCACGCCGATCCGGTCCGACAGCAGCACCGCTTCATCGATTGAATGGGTGATCAGCATGATCGTCGAGCCGGTGTCGCGCCAGAGCTTGAGCATCTCTTCGCCCATCAGCAAGCGGGTCTGCTGATCAAGTGCGCCGAACGGCTCATCGAGCAGCATCAGCCTTGGCCGCAGCACCATTGCGCGCGCAATGCAAACCCGCTGGCGCATGCCGCCCGACAACTGCGAGGGATAAATGCCTGCGCATCCCGACAGTCCCATGAAGTCCAGCGCATGGTCGACCCTGGCCTTGACTTGATCCTCGGGCAGGCCGGCGCGGCGCAGGCCGAAAGCGGCATTGTCAAAAACATTCAGCCAGGGAAAGCTGGCGTCTTCCTGGAACACGACGGCGATGCCATCAGGCACTTCGCCGACGACAGGCCTTCCTTCGAAATGCACGCTGCCGCTGCTCGGCGCACCAAGCCCGGCCAACAGGTCGAGCAAGGTCGATTTGCCGCAGCCCGAAGGACCGACGACCGAGAAGAACTCGCCCTCACGCAGATCGAAAGAAACCGGCCCGAGCGCATGGAATGGCTGGCCGGTATCGCGCGCGCTGAAGGTCTTGGTCGCGGCATTGACGCTGACGATCGGGTTTCGGGCCAGGCTCATTTACGCTGGTCGGCGGGCAGCAGGCTCTCGTCGACGATCTTGCTCCAGTCGAAGGGGCCGGGCTCGATCGCCTTGACCAGAATCAGCCCGGTCAGCATCGTGTTCATGCCTTCATAGTCGAGCTTGCCGGTGCTCCAGTAAGTGCCCTTGGACGCAAGGATTTCGCTGATCGCGGTCTTGGCGATGTCGGGCGACATCTTGTAATGCTTGGCGAGGATGTCGCCTGATTCGGCCGGATTCTTCAGCAGATATTCAACACCTTTGCGGCGCGCGCTGATGATGGCCTTGATGATGTCCGGGTTCTTCTTCAGGTAATCGGTGCGGACGACACCGACCGTCTGGGTCGCGTTCGGGATCATCTCGGCTGACTTGAGAATCATCTTCAGCGTGGCGCGCTCGCGGCTGTAGATCGGCTCGGTCATGTAGATCACGTCCACCGCGCCTTCGCGCAAGGCGGTGATCGCGCCTGACAGGCTACCGACGGCCTTGCGATCGACATTGGCCAGGATGCCGACCTTGTTCAGCGCCATCGTCGACACCATGTCAGTGACCGATTTGGGGCTGCTGTAACCGAGCTTCTTGTCCTTCAGGTCGCTGATCGAATTCAGCGCCGAACCCGTCTTGGCGACCCAGTAGATGTCGGCCAGGCTGAGCACCCCGCCATGCACGATGGTCAGATCGACCCCTTGCTTGAAGGCCGCGATCGCCGCCGGCAGCGCCACTTCGCCATAAGGAATATCTGCCGCCATCGCGTTGCGCACCGTGGTGCCGCCGCCCGCCGAGGTGATGAAGCCGGTGACATCGATACCGGCTTCCTTGAAATAGCCCTTTTCCATGGCCACGGCAAAAGGCACGCCATACATGCCATCGGCCCAATGGGTCACGGTCAGGTTGACCGCCGCCGCCGGGAAACTGATTGCCATGATCGACAACAGCAGGCAGGCCGCTGTCTTGTGGAAAGTACGAATGAATTTCATGCTTGTCTCCTTGGTTGTTGGCTGCAAATGTAAAAAATATTCTTGTCAGGACTTAATTCCGTTCGTGCTGAGGACGAGACTCCGTTCGTGCTGAGGACGAGATTCCGTTCGTCCTGAGGATTAGACCCGGTTCCCCCTGAGGATTAGATCCCGTTCGCTCTGATGATTAGATCCCGTTCGTCCTGAGCTTGTCGAAGGACTCAGCCCGAGCCTTCCCTCGGCAAGCCATTCGGTACGGCCCATTTTTAAAAGTTTTGCTCAAGTCCTGCTTCTCTTTCCCGGCTCAATGGCCCGCGCCCCGAGATCCGCCAGCAGTATGCGGCCATAAGGCCCCGAGAGCATATGGGTCAAATCGAGTGCCGTGCCATGTTCGATTGCCAAAATGGGTCCAGCCTTGTTCAATGATCCGCTTGCGAAACAGCCCGTCGCGGGCCAGGCAGTTGCGAACGATTGTCCGGTCAGGCAGCAGCCAATCGGCCGACCTGCTGAAATAAATCTGCCAGTTGCTCTTCACGCCCGAAGGTTTTGCGCGCCAAAACCAACCACCCCCCGTTCGCCCTGAGCCTGTCGAAGGGCCTGAACCTGTCGAAGGGCCTGAGCCCGCCGCAGCGCTCTTGATGGTTCGACAAGCTCACCACGAACGGAAGGGTAGTCACCACCATCGGAAGAGTAGTGACCGAGAACGGAAGGGTGCTCACCAGAAACCGAAGATTTTTCGCGCCAAAACCAACCCCCCCGTTCGCCCTGAGCCTGTCGAAGGGCCCGAGCCCGGCATAGCGCTGAGGATGCTGAATGCCTGCAACTGCTATAAAGAGCCGTCTTCAGCCGATCCGCCGAAATTTTTTCGAACCTCAACCATGTACAACCCACCCCATTTCGCCATCCAGGACCTGGATTTGGCGCTGCAATTGATGGCGCAGCATCCGTTTGCGATGCTGGTCGGGCCCGATGCACAAGGCGGCAGCTTTGCCACTCATCTGCCGCTGACGGCCTTGCAGGACGAGCAGGGGCTGTTTCTCGAAGGCCATATGGCGCGCGCCAATCCGCATTGGGAATGGCTGGCCGCGCAATCGGCGAGCGGGCAGCAGGTGCTGGCGATTTTCAGCGGCCCCAGCGCCTATATCAGCCCCGGCCATTACGACACCAAGCTGGCCGTGCCGACCTGGAACTATCTGGCCGTCCATCTTTATGGCGAGCTGAGCCTGATCGACGATGAAGAAGCCAAGGACGCGCTGCTCAAACGCCTGATCGGCCAGCATGAACCCGCTTATGCCGCGCAATGGCGCAGCCTGCCGCGCGACTATCAAAGCAAGATGCTCGGCGCCATCGTCGGCTTCCGCTTCAGCGTGCAGCGCTGGGAAGGCAAGATCAAGCTCAGCCAGAACCGCCCCGCCGCCGAACGCAACCGCATCCAGTCGGCATTCGCCGAAGGCAATGCACAGCAACAGGCGCTCGCCGGTTGGATGAAGCAGTTGGGGCTTTGAGCTTCAGCGGGCGCGTCAATTGATGGAAATTCCCCGCATTTGGCCTGCGGCCGCCATGGCGGGCTACGGGCCTATCTGATGGGATCCGGTTTCACGCGGGCACTGAACAGGCGATTTCGTATGACGCTCTGCTGACCATTTGAAAACTGTGAAATCACCATGACTACATTGACCGTCACGTCACGCGGGCAAGTGACATTGAAGAAAGAAGTGCTGAAACATCTCGCCATCAAGCCAGCGGAAACGATCGAGCTTGACTTGCTGCCAGATGGCCGCTGCGGGCTCAAGGCAGCCCGGCCACAAGGAACGATTGCCGGCTTCATCGGATTGCTCGCAGGCCGGACCAGCAAGGTCGCGACGATTGAAGAAATCAACGCTCGCTGCGATTGAGATCGCGATAGAAATTCTCCTGCGGACCGACCATCAAAAGCTTGATCTTGTGCTCATCGAGTACACGATAAGCCAACAGGCATAACAAGCTGCCCATGCGGAATTTGTGGACTTGCACGCCTGCCAGATCTCCGACCTTGGTCTCTGCGGTTTCCGGCTGACTGACAACAGTTCTTACCGCCTCGTCGAGCATTTCCTTTTGTTGGCGGTGCATTTTTTTGACCGGGCGCTCGAAGGTGGGTGTAACAAGAATGCGCATCAACCGAACTTGTAGTCACTCACAGCTTCTTCCTGATCAGCGATCAGAATGTCGCGGATGACGCTGAATGGCAGATCTGGATTGTCGGCAGCGATCTTGCCGATCTTCGACCAATATTCGATTTGCTTGGGTACCGAGCGATGCTCAATGGCGCCGTAACGTTTGGCGCTTTCAACCAGGTTTTCTGGCAATTTGACGTTGATCGCCATAGGTGCCTCCATAAAATGGTTCCAGTTTAAACCTTAAAGGACCTAAACGGACCTTTTTTACACCTGATGCGAGCGGTAGAGCAAGTCCCGGATCCCGCATTTGGTCTGCTGCTTCATTGGGCTCAACAAGGCGCGAGTCGGCTCCAACGCTATACCGGCGCGCCCGAGCATTGCTGCTGGGATCAGTCATTGGCATAATCTGCCAATAGCCCGCAAGGATGAAAAAATGCCGACCCGCAATGTTGTTTTGACCCTCCATCAAGCTGCCGTCGTGGAACAACTGGTCAGCAGCGGCCGTTACCAGAATGCCAGCGAGGTACTTCGTGATGGCCTGCGTTTGCTCGAACAGCGCGAGGCCGAAGATGCATCACGCCTGGTGGCCCTGCGCACGGCTGTAAAGGTCGGCAGCGCTGACTTCGATCAGGGTCAATTCACGACCTTCGATAAGGCTGAAGCAATCGGCGCCCATCTGGACAATCTGGCAGCCAGGGCCATTGCTGCTGCATCAACATGATCTGGAAGATTCGGCTCGGTCGACGGGCTGAACAGGACTATGTGGAAATCCTCGATTGGACGACCAGGTCCTTTGGTGCAACCCAGGCCAGAACCTATGCCGTGACGATCTCACGGGCTCTCCAGGCCTTGGAGGATGGCCCTGAAATCCCAGGCAGCAAACTGCGCGACGAAATCGAGCCAGGCATCCGCATCTTGCATGTCGCGCGCTCAGGCCGCAAGGGGCGTCACTTTGTGGTTTTCCGAGTGGACGGCGATGGTTTCATCGACGTCCTCAGGCTGCTGCACGACAGCATGGACCTGCCGAGAAATTTTTAAAAAAGCCAGCCGCCACGGCGGGCGATCTTGCACAAATCAACGCGAAGCTTGATTGCTCAGCCATTCACGCATTGCCGCATCAACGCGGGTCTGCCAGCCAGAACCGGTGGCGCGAAATTGCTGCACCACATCGGGCGACAAGCGGATGGTGATGCGCTCCTTGACCAGCGCTGCTTTGGGCCGGCCGCGCAGCTTGGCCTGCAGCGATGCCGGCAATGACGCCATGGGCTTGAACATGGAAGGGTCTACCCTGGACAGGTCGGCCACTTCGCCATCAACGTCGATCACGGGCAAGCGCGAAACCATGTTTTGCTCCTTCTTTTCCTCTCAATGAGATTTTCGCTCGGCGGCATGGCGAACGGCAATTCGGAGATCACCGGAGCAACGCAGCAATTTCGACAATTTCGCTCAATCTTCGTGACGCGAAATAACCGCGCCCGCTGCCACTGAATCTGGCCAAAGCGGGCGCGGGGACTTGCCCTTGCCTCTAGACCCCTGGACGGACCCTTGCGCGCCGTGCGGCCCTTCCGGGGCGCACGCTCTGGCGACGGGTCGTGCTGGCGATACGCAAGCCGGTGTTGTTGTTGCGGTTGTCCGGCGCGTTGTGGTTGCGGTTGGCTGAGCGCAGGTTCCTGGGATTGTTGTTCCAGGCGCCGCCGCGAAGCACCCGCCGCGCTTTCAGGGTCTAGAGAGCCAGCATCGTAACGCCTTCTCAGCCTTGCATCGCCGGCGCTCCATCGGTCCAGAATGGGTCGAACCAGCCGCCACAAAGCAGCGCATGGCGCAAGCCCGCTGTGTGCGCATGGCGTGCATGGGCCACCCAAGCCGCTATGCGCTGGCGGACATGCAGGTCGTCAAGCTTGTCGGCACGCCAACCTTCGCGCAACAGGCCGAGCCGTTGCCGAAAGCGCGCTACGTTGACCGCTGGCAATCGCCGCAAACCGCCAGGGTGCAGTTCCAGACCCAGAAAGGCCTGCGGCTCCTTGCACGGGGCGATGCGCGTCTTGCCCGGGTGCAGGCGCAAGCGTCGCCCTTCCAGCCATTGGCTGATGCGCTGATGCCACTCTTGCAACTGAGCCGGGTCGTCGGCAAACAGTGCGAAGTCATCGACATAGCGTAGATAGGGCGCCCGCAGTACCTCCTTGACAAAATGGTCCAGCGGATCGAGGTAGATGTTGGCAAAGAACTGGCTGGTCAGGTTACCCAAGGGCAGGCCGCGTACGCGCTCGAAGGGAGTGAACAAATCGTCGCCCGGATAGTAATGTTCGACCGCCTCCTGAGGATTCGCGCCGTCGATGATCAAATCGCAGAGCGCTAGCGTGGGCCGGCAGCCCAGTCTGCGCCTCAGGTCGGCTTTGAGAATCAAATGGTCGATGGCAGGGAAATAACGCCAGATGTCGCAACGGAGCACATGGCGGTAGCGGTCCCGAAACTGCTCATAACGCGCAATTGCGCGGTGCGTGCCCTTGGCTTTGCGGTTGGCAAAGCTGTCGTCGATGAACCCGCGCTCGAACAGCGGCCCGATGACGGCGAACAAGGCGTGGTGGACCACCCGGTCGCGAAACGGCGCGGCCGACACCAGCCGGCGCTTCGGGTCGCGCACCACGATTTCGTGGTATCGCCCGGTGCTGTAGCGCCCGGCCTGTAGTTGTGCTTCCAGTCGCAGGCATTCGGGCTCAAGCCGCACCATGAAGGCCGCCGCGCCGGGTTTGCTGCGCTTGCCACGAACCGCACGCAAGGCCGCGTCGTGCAGCGCCCTGAAGTTGGCGATCGCGCCGAACAGGTCGAAGTGGCGCTTGGCCATCGGGGTTTTCAGGCGACTGCGGGTGTATCGGCCGCTTTGCGTAGGCCGCTATCGGCCCGAAGCCAGCCCCCCACTTGACGGCCCAGGTCGTCGATCAGGCGCGATGCGTGCTCGTAGCGCTTGAAATCCAGCAACTTCAAGTCCTTGGCCAGCCGCACCCAGAATCGCAGTTTCTCCAGGTCGAGATTGGCTCGGCGGAGCAAGGCGCTGCGCTCGCGGTTGTAAGCCGCCTCGATCAGCGTATCGAGCACTTGCAGCGCGGTGCTTTGCAAACGGTCGCCGAGCTGGAACTTCTGGCTTCGTGGCAATCCGTCCAGCACCGGGATCAGCCACAGCAACAACTGATAACTCGACTCCACCGCAGCGACGTTGGCGCGCGGCGCTCTGGCGCCAGAGCGATCTGATCGTGGGGAATTCGGCGAATTTTTTCCGCCGTCCCGGCCCTCCGATGGGGGCTTCGCCCCCATACCCCCAACTCCCAGCGCCTTTTCTTCATCATCAACGTTCATATTGCAAAGGGTAAAAGGGTAAGAGAGCCAAAGGTCAAAGAGTCCTGGCGATACGCAAGCCGGTGCCGTAGTCGCGGCCGACCGGCGCGATGCGGCCGCGGTTGGCTGAGCGCAGGAACCCGGGATTGCCGTTCCAGGCGCCGCCGCGAAGCACCCGCCGCGCCTGATCGCCGCCGCTGACCCAGGCCGAACCATCGCTAGGCGCGCCCCGGTAGTTCTCGTGATATGTGTCCTGCACCCATTCCCAAGCATTGCCATGCATGTCGAAAAGGCCGAAGGCGTTGGGTCTCTTTTGTGCAACAGGGTGCGTGGAGGATTTGTTGTTGGCGCTGAACCAGGCATGAGCCCAGAGTTGCGATTCGTCGTCGCCAAAGCTCCATTTGCTGCTGCTGCCGGCTCGCGCCGCGTATTCCCATTCGGATTCGCTCGGCAGGCGGTAGCTCTTGCCGGTTTTCGCACTGAGCTTTCTGGCGAATTCCTGCGCCTCGTTCCAACTGATGTTCTCGACCGGGCAGTCGGCGCCGCATTGCTTGAAATAACTTGGGTTGCTGCCCATCACCGCCATCCATTGGCCCTGGGTCACTTCGGTTCGCCCGAGCAGGAAAGCACCCAAGTTGACCCGGCGCACAGGTTTTTCGGCTTCAAATTCTGTCGACCCCATCTCGAAACTCCCCGCCGGAATCATCACCATCGCTGGGCAATCGGCGCAGTCCTTGATCGTCTGCCCCGCTGTAACGCTGATGTTCTGGGCGACAGGTCGGGCTGGTTGCAATGCTGCCTGCCTCACCCCCGCCAAGCGGCTCTGCGCCTGTTCCCTCAAGCCCTCGTCTTCCTGGCTTTGCGGGTTGTCCTGCGCCCAGGCCGCCAGAAACCGTTCCCAGGCTTTGACCTGCAAATCAGCACCGCCAGTGAACTGCGCGGTCTTGTCGAAATCGACTTTCATCTTGGCTTGCCAGGCCGCCCATTCCTTGCGGGTCGATTCCTCGCGCTCTAGGTCGGCCAAGCTTAAGCCCGCAACCTGGCCCGGCCTTGGGCTTGCGGCCACAGGCTCGGGATTGGCCGTTTGCGCTGCGCCGCCCGATCTGAAATAGAACTCGCCAACGATGCTGCCCTCGGTCCAGGGTTCCTGTTGGCGCTTCGACGCTTCAGTGACCGCTGCCGACACGCGCTTGAGCATGGTTTCCACCGGTATGTCGGCGGAATCGATGAAGCGCAGCAACTGCGTGGTGTAGAGGCCGTTGCTGCCGCTGCCGTCGGCGGCGACGCTGCCCGGGCGGGTGGCGAAATGGATCAAGGTGCCCGAGGGCGCGGCGCTGATGCGGGCGAGGCCGCGGTCGCCGCTGCGCATGCTGCGCGCATAGGGGTTGTTGCGGCAGGCATCGAGGAACAGCAGCTTCAGCCCGGCCTTGGCTTCGTCGAGCCGCTCCATCAGGCTGTTCAGGTTCAAGCTGTTCAACGCGACGTCATCCTCGCTCTGGATGTCGGCGTCAACGGCCGGCAGGTAGTTGATGCCTTTGACCTGCACGCCATGGCCAGCGTAGAACACAACAACCTCATCGCCCGGCTTGAGGCCATTGGCAAAGGCGGTGAGCGTGCGGCCGATCTGCTGGCGCTTGAGGTTCTCGACCTTCATCACCTTGAAACCCAGCGCCGTGAGCTTGGCATCCATCGCCCTGGCGTCATTCACCGGATTCTTCAAAGCGCCTTCGGTGTAGGCGGCGTTGCCGATCACCAGGGCTTGGCGGGCGGCATGGGCGATCGGGCTGCCGATCAACAGCGCGGCCAGCACAGCGAGCCCGGCCCAGCGCTTGGCGAGCGCAGTCATGGCTAGGAGCGAGGGAAACTTTTGGATCGAGGTCGGCATGACTGGGTTCAAGGGCTTATTTCTTGAAATAGAAGTCGCCGACCACCTGGTCGTAGATGGCTGGCACCTGGTCGTGACCGACTGACTTGGCCATTTCGACGACTTCGGTGCGGACATTGCGGACGATGCGGTCGATGCTGACGCCGGTTTTTTGCATTTCTTTCAGAAAAACCCGCGTGAACAGGCCGTTCTTGTTCTTGTCGGCGGGGCCCATCTTGTCGAGCGCCTGCTGGCCCGAACCGGCTGAAAAAATCACCATCTGGCCGGTGGCTGCAGTGGTCGGTGCCAGGCCGCGGCCGCCGATCGCCCGACTCGCCATCTTGAACGGGTTGTCGCGGCAGGCGTCGATCAAGGCCAGGGTGAATTTGGCTTTGCGCTCGTTCATGTCGTCGAGCACTCGTTGCAGCTGGATCGAATCATCCTTGATCTGCTCTTCGCTCTCGCCGGCAATATCGACCGGCAGCAGATAGTTCGAAGAACCCAGCTGCACACCATGGCCGGCGAAGAAGAACATCACTTCATCGCCGCCCTCGATCTGGGCCTTGAAGCTGCGCAGCGCGAGCTTCATTTCTTTCTCGTTCAAGTCCAGCTTCAGCGTGACCTGGTAGCCGACATTGCGCAGGCTGTCAGCGATGGCGGTCGCGTCTGCCCTGGCGTTGAGTAGCTTGCTCACCTGCTTGTAGGAATCATTGCCGATCACCAAGGCGCGCCGGCTGGCGTAAACGGTTTTCTGGGTCTCAGTCGACCTGGCGTCTTCGAGCTTGGCGATTTGCTGGCGCAACTTGGCAAGTTCTTCTTCACGCGCCTGCGCTGCCAGAGCCAATCGTTCCTTGGCTGCCGTTTCCTTGGCGATTCGCTGCAGTTGCTCTTGCAGGCGCGACTCCTGAGCAATGCGTTCGATGTCTTGCAAGCGCGCCGCTTCCGCCAGGCGCTTCTGTTCCTTGATCGCAGCCTCGGCGGCCAGCCGGTCTTTTTCCTTGGCTTCGGCGACGCGGATCAGTTGTTCCCGGGCGGCAGTTTCCTGGGCGACGCGCAGGGCTTCCTTGACGCGGGCTTCCTCGGCCAGCCGGTCCTTTTCCTTGGCCTCGGCGATACGGATCAGTTGCTCCTTGGCAGCGGTTTCCTGGGCGACGCGGAGGGCTTCCTTGACGCGGGCTTCCTCGGCCATGCGGTCTTTTTCCTGGGCCTCGGCGATGCGGATCCCTTGCGCCTTGGCCGCTGTTTCCTGGGCGACGCGCTGGGCTTCCTTGACGCGTGCTGCCTCGGCCAGCCGGTCTTTGGCCTCGGCGATGCGGATCCCTTGTTCCCTGGAGGCGGTTTCCTGGGCCAGGCTTTGTTGAGCCTGCGCAGGCTGATTCAGGCGAACTGCCTCGGTGCTGTCGGCAGAAATCCGGGCTGTAGGTGCGGGCAGCGCTTCCGGGCCACCCAGCGCTTGCAAGGCATCAGCAATTCCCTGGTCCCGGCCTTGCGCCTGGCGCCCGCCCATGGCGCGCTGCCTTTGCGCAATCTGCTGCAGATCGGAGTCCGCCGCATCATCCATGAATGCCGTTTTGCCCAGATACATTCCACCCTGGCGGCCTTTATCGATCCACTGAATCGTGATCCCGCCGGCCTGGACTTCGATGCTCTTTTTTTGCACGCTCTTGAAAAAACGGCCGGTGCTGATTTCGACATCGTGCGCTCCCGGGTCCAGCAAGGCTGCAGTATTGGCCAGCTGGTTCAGTGCTGTCGGCTGATCCTTCAACTTGATGATCAGCTGCTCCAGTGCGATGGCTTCGTCGCTGTCGGCCTCGATCGCGCGGAAACCATATCCGTCCGAACTCCAGACGCCAACATTGATGGCCAGCACACCGAGCTGCATTTGCTGCTTGGTATTGAGCTGCTGGCCTTCGGCAATCGCCCCCAGGGCTTCGTCAACTGTCTTGAAGCCTGGCTGATTTTTCAGCAGCAATGCAGGCAGATGGTCGAGATTTTGCAGGCCGGCCAGCCGGGCATCGGTGGGGGAAAACAACGACCAGGTCAGCGGCGACTGAGCCGGGGCGTCTGCACTGACATTGCCCAGGAATTGACCTTTCGTCACGGATTCGCCGTTCGCCGGCATCAGGTTGATCGACTGCCATGGCATCGGCGACGAGATGACCGAGTACAGCCCCTCACCATGCATCAAGACGAGGCCGCCGGCGTCGATTGCGCCGTTGGCATTCGTGACCGCACCCTTGTAGATCAATACGCCGTCAGCCGGCGCGTTGATGGTGGCGTAAGGCCCGGTCAAAAAGGTCGTGCTGGCCTGCGAACCATTGTCCCTGGGAATCAATAGCGACTGCCCCCGGAACGCCACCGGGGGGCGGAAATCAACGCGCCTCGCCGACTGATCCGTCACCACTGATCCGCTTGAACTTCCCTCGGAAATTGCTTGATCGCCCTGCTGGGCAAAGGCGACCCCCCAGAGGCCCAGCAGCGCCGCAGTCAGCAGGGTTTTGATGTTTGGATTCATCAAGGTTCGGCGGGTCGGTCAGCGACTATTCGACGACAAACTGCAAGGGGCTCTGGCCGGTGCGGCCGGCGGAGTCCTGGATTTCGATGAAGAGCTTGTGCGAGCCCTTGGGCAGCTTGGCCTCGGCCACGTCGATGCCCTGGGCGGTGACTTTGGATGAGGCGGTGATGCGGTCGGTGATGTCGATGCGGAAGCTGCCGTAAAGCACCCGGAAGGTATCGGGCCGGATCAGCGCCGGCGAGGTCGGCTGGAACTGCACCTGTATCTGGGTCGGTGAAGCAACCGGGTTGCTGACGTTCGGCGCCACGACCCTGATCCGCGGCGCATCAGGCGCGGGGATGGCCTTGGCGGTGAAGCGCTCAGGGGCGGCGCGTGAATCGGCAGCTTCCTGCTCACTGACCAACTGGGCCTGGGCCATACCGCAGCAGGCGGCGGTTATCGCTGCGATCACGATCAAGAGCAAATGGCGGGGTCGGTTCATGGCAGGCGTTTCAGTTGACGGTGCTGATGCGAACGCGGCGGTTTTCGCTCGCTTGCGGATGGGCGGGATCGAGCAGTTCGCTGAAGCCTTTGCCTTCGGCGGCGAGCCGGCCGGTAGCCACGCCTTGGGCCTGCAAGAACTCCAGCACCGCTTGGGCGCGGCGCGCCGACAGATCCTGGTTGTAGCTGGCGCTGCCTTTGGCGTCGGTATGGCCTTCGACCTTGAAGTTGATCGCCGAGAGGCGTTCGGTGGACAAGGCTTCGGCGAGCTTCTCGAGCAAGGGCTTGCTGCCAGCTTGCAGCTTGGCCGAGTCGAAATCAAAGTTGATGACGAGGTCGATCTGGCGCTTGACCGGTGCAATATTGCGCAGGCTGCGGGTCAAGGCCTTGGGCGGCGCGAGCTGTTCGACCAACTCGTCTACCGAGGCGTTCTGGATCGGCTGCTGGGCTTGTGCCGTGCCGATCAGCAGGGCAGCAATCAACAGCGCCTGGGCAGGCTTCATTGGAACTCCTTCACGGTCAGCAGCTTGGCGCCGAAGCTCGAGGACCCACCGGTCACGCCTTGACCGGCAAAGAAGTCGATCAGCGCGGCGCGGCCGGGCAGGTCGTTCAGGCTGAAGGTGAAGGGCGCAGCTGAATCGGGCAGCGAGGCGGTCAAGGCCTTCAGGTCGCGCGGCGTGTCCGAGACCAGCACCAGCAACTGGTCGACGCCAGCAGGCCCCTGGGCAATCAGTTGCCAGTCCGGGCGCGGCAGGTTCAAGGTCTGTTTGGCTTTAATGCGGTTGTCCTGATCGAGGCCGTTGGGGAAGAGCAGGTAGAAGCTCTTGCGGTCGCTACCCAGCAGCAGCAGGTGGACATAGCCGTCATGGTTCGAGCGAACGGTCAAAGCCAGTGGGTCAGAACCGATTTTCAGGCTGGTTCGGCTCAAGCCCACATCGACGACGCGGCGCGGGTTGCGCTGCGCCAGGATCTCGTTCAGCGTGGCCAAGGAGGCCAGCGCCGGCTGCACATAAGGCGGCACGCTGAACTGCGGCGCCGCCGGCAGCCGCTGCGGCTGAACCAGGGGGCTGGCAGCCAGCGGGGCCAGCGAACCGGGCAGGCTTGGCAAAGCGGCCAGCACGGGCGGCGGGGCTGGCACAGCGACTGGCGGCACGGTGAACTGAGGCGCAGCCGGTAGCGCCTGCGAGGGCTGGGCCAAGGCGGTCGCTGCAGGCCGGGTGACCGAGCCGGGTATTGCGGGAACAGCGGCCAAGGTGGGTGGCTTTGGCGGCGTGGCCGGGGCTGCTGCCGTGGGTGCTGCCGTCACCGGCGCTGCGGCTACAGCGATAGCGGCTGGCGGGCGCGGCACCGGGACGATGTTGCGGTTGCCGGTGATGGTGACATGCTGCGGCTTGATGTCGGGCGTGCCCTTGAGCTGGTCTTCGACGATCTGCTGCGCGCATCGCTCGAGCTCGGACATCGACACGGCGCCCGAGCCGTCGAGGTCGACCGCCTGGCCGAACATGCAACTGTGCACCGCCTGGGTGGCCAGGCCGCCGGTGGCTGAATCGAAGCTGACCTCGTCGGCCCTGGATGAGGTGATCTGGACGAAGTTCTCGCTCAAGGCACCGAGCCGGGTCGATGCGGCCAGCAACCCGCGGGTCTTCAGGTTCGATGGCTTGCTGCAGGCTTCGGCGTTTTCTCCGCCCTTGAGGAAGAACTTCGGCGTGAATACACCGTTGGCGATCGACCTTGTGCGGCTGCGGCTGGAAACGCCGTCGGAATGGCAGGCGTCAAACAGCACGACGAGCTTGTCGGCCACCGCACTGATGCGGCGCGTGCTCTGGGCGATCTCGTCATTGGTGATCATCTTGTAATCGAAGGTCAGCAGGCCTTCTTTGCAGCCCGAAATGGCTTGCTCGAACCAGCGCGTGCCATGACCCGAAAAGTAGATGAAGACTCGCCCGCCTTCAGCCGTGCTGGCCGCCAGTTGCTCCAGCGCATCGAGCACGCCTTGCTTGGTGGCCTGTGCGTCGCGCAGCACGGCGGTGCTTTGCTCCGGGATGCCCATCGCCCGGGCAATCTCCTTGGCGCGGATGATGTCGAAGGGCACGCCCTTGAGCGTCGGGATCTCGGGTACCGAATAGGTCGAGACGCCGATGATCAAGGCGCTGCGCGAGGCTTTGTCCTGCGCCACAGCGGCGTTCATCAGGCCTGCGTACAGCAGCAGCAGCAGCAGCAATGGAGCCGATGCGCGGAGGAAGGTCGTGAATTTCAAGCAAATCCTTTGGGTTGGGCCGGTGGGCCAGGCGATCGAATCAAGCATCTTTGCGGCGTCAAACCTTGGACGAAAACCGGGCTCTTGCGGTTCAGCGGCAAAGCAAAATGGCCGCGCGTGCGAGATGGTAGCCGCAGCAGGGTCGGATTCATCGGAATCGATGGATAAATGTCGTCAGATTCGGCGATGTTTAAGTAAGAATTTTCCGTATCCAGCCGCCACGGCAGGGGATAAATCAACCCATCGTCCGCATGCGGGGATCGCAGGCAACGTCGGGAAATTCCCCGCATTCGGCCTGCGGCCACCATGGCGTGCTACGCGCCGATCCGAGGGAATCCAATTCCACGCAGGGACTGAATTGACGATAAGGCTATTCTGCATTACGCTCTGCTGATCATTTGAAAACTGTGAAATCAACATGACTACATTGACCGTCACCTCACGTGGGCAAGTGACATTCAGGAAAGAAGTGCTGCAACATCTCGGCATCAAACCAGGGGAAAAAATCGAACTCGACTTGCTGCCAGATGGCCGTTGCGGGCTCAAAGCAGCCAGACCACAAGGAACGATTGCCGGCTTCGTCGGATTGCTCGCTGGCCGGACCAGCAAGGTCGCGACGATCGAAGAAATCAATGCCGCTGCTGCTGAAGGTTGGGTCGGCAAAGAATGAAACTCTCGGTCGACACCAACGTTTTGGTTCGTGCTGCCATGGGTGACGATCCCGCGCAAGCGAGTATTGCCTCCCAGGTTTTGAGCGATGCTGAATTGATCGCGGTCGCGCTGCCCAGTTTGTGCGAATTTGTCTGGGTTTTGCTCCGTGTCTACGGCTTACAACCAGGCGAAGTGGCCATGGCGATCCGGGCACTGGTTGCCGCAATCAACGTTGAAGTGAACAGACCCGCTGTCGAAGCAGGGCTCTTGGTGCTCGAAGCCGGTGGCGATTTTGCCGACGGCGTCATTGCCTACGAGGGCAACTGGCTTGGTGGCGAAACCTTTGTCTCATTTGACAAGAAAGCAGTGGCGATCCTGTCCTCGCAGGGTCAGTCAGCGCGGCTGTTGTAAGCCCGTAATCCCCATGGATGGCCCGCCGGGCCAATTGCGGGGGTGGCGTTCAATGGGCGAAGAAATTCCCGCATTCGGCCTGCGGCCACCATGGCGGGCTACCCAGATGCAAGCCAGACCGGCAAGGGCGCCGCTCAGAGCGTCCTGGCGATGCGCATGCCGGCGAGGTTGTTGCGGAAGTCCGGCGCGAGGTGGTTCCGGTAGCCTGAGCGCAGGAACCTGGGATCGATGAACCAGGCACCACCGCGAAGCACCCGCCGCTCCTGATCGCCGCCTTTGACCCAAGCCGAGCCGTCGGCAGGCGCGCCTTGGTAATTTCCGTGCCAGTTGTCCTGCACCCACTCCCAGGCTTTGCCATGCATGTCGTAGAGGCCGAAGGCGTTGGGTCGCTTTTTTGCAACAGGGTGCGTGTTGGGCCCGCTGTTGGCACTGAACCAGGCATGAGCGCCGAGTTGCGATTCGTCGTCGCCGAAGCTCCACTTGCTGCTGCTGCCGGCCCGCGCCGCATATTCCCATTCGGCCTCACTGGGCAGGCGGAATCCCTGGCCTGAAGCCTGGTCTTGGTGGGTTGATCAAAATCTGCTCAAGTTTTAGCGAACCAGGGAGCATCTCGGTGATTATGGCGACGACTCATCAGCCAGCTACCTGGAAAATAGGGCGAGATCGTCGCCCTGATAATGCGACAGTCTTTTCGCCCTACCGGCCCTTTCACCGACCCAAACAATGAATCTGCTGCGCGCCGCTTCCCTGATCTCACTGCTGACCTTGGCTTCGCGCATTACCGGGTTGATCCGCGAGCAATTGGTGGCGGCCTTGTTCGGCGCCAACAGTCTGACCGATGCCTTTCAGGTGGCCTTCCGGATTCCGAATTTGTTGCGCCGCTTGTTTGCCGAGGGCGCCTTCTCGCAGGCTTTCGTGCCGGTGCTGGTAGGCACCAAGGCGCGTGAAGGTGACGCCGCTACCCATCAACTGATCAATGCCGTCGCCACTTTGCTGCTCTGGGCCTTGCTGGTGACTTGCGTGCTGGGTGTCGTTGGTGCGCCTGTCCTGGTCTGGGTGCTGGGTGCCGGTCTGCCGGCGGATGGACGCGAGGCGGCGATCGTCATGACGCGCTGGATGTTCCCCTATATCGGCTGCATGTCGCTGGTGGCCTTCTCGGCCGGCATTTTGAATACCTGGAAGCGCTTCATGGTGCCCGCGGCCACGCCGGTGCTGCTGAATCTCTCGGTGATCGCCGCCGCCTGGTTGTTGGTGCCGCGCCTCGAGGCTTGGGGTTGGCAGCCGATCTATGCGCTGGCCATCGGCGTGATGTGCGGCGGTTTGCTGCAACTGGCCGTGCAGGTGCCGGCATTGCTGCGCATCGGGGCGCTGCCGCGCTTTGGCTGCTCGCCCACCCGGTTGCGACAAGCCTGGCAGCATCCAGGCGTGAAGCAGGTGCTGAGCCAGATGGCGCCTGCGCTGCTCGGTGTCGGTGTGGCCCAGTTGTCGTTGTTGATCAATCTTCAAGTCGCCTTGTTTGTAGGCGCAGGCGCCGCCTCTTGGTTGACTTATGCCGATCGATTGATGGAGTTTCCGATCGCCTTGCTCGGCGTCGCGCTCGGCGCTGTGCTGACGCCGCAGTTGTCGGCCGCCCAGGCCAAGGGCGAGGTCGAGAGCTATTCGGCCCTGCTCGATTGGGGCTTGCGGCTGGTCGTCCTGTTGAGCATTCCTTGTGCGGTGGCGCTGCTGGTATTTGCCCAGCCAATGGTTGCCGTGCTCTACCATCGCGGCGCATTTCAGGCTGCCGATGTGCTGCGCACTTCGAGTGCGGTGATGGGCTATGGCTTTGGCTTGCTCGGTCTGGTGGCGATCAAGGTGCTGGCGCCGGGTTTTTATGCCCGGCAGGACATGCGCACGCCGGTTCGGATCGCGATCACCGTGTTGATCCTGACCCAGTTGATGAACGCAGCCTTCGTGCCTTATCTGGGCGTGGCCGGACTGGCTTTGTCGATCGGTCTGGGCGCGCTGATCAATGCCGGCTGGCTGCTGCGGGGCTTGCTGTCGCTGGAGATTTACCGGCCAGCGCCGGGATGGCTCGGATTTGCGCTGCGCATCATGCTCGCCAGTCTGTTGATGGGCGGATTGCAATATCTGCTGGCAACCAGGCTCGACTGGATCGCGCTGGGCGCCAGCGAAGGTTGGCGCGTGCTGGTGATGGCCGCGAGCCTCGGTGCATCGGCGCTGGTCTATTTCGCCACGCTGATGCTGCTTGGCATCAGACCGCGCCAGTTCATGAGGCGCGGCTGAGCATGAGCCAGTTCCTGCCACTGAAGCTGCCGACGCCGCTGGCCTATTTCGCCACGCTGGTCGCCGACGACGTGAGTCTGAATCTGCTTGAAGCCGCGACCGCGATCGCGCAGGACGAGTTCCCTTCGCTCGACATTGAAACCCAGTTGGCCGCAGTCGATCAGCTGGCCCGGCGTCTGAAGCAGCGCTTGCCGACCGATGCGGTCGCCGCGCACAAATTGCGCGCCCTGGTGCAGTTTTTCAATCACGAGCAGGGTTTTGCCGGCAACGCGAACGACTATTACGAGCCCGGCAACAGCTATATCCACCATGTGCTGGCAACCCGCCGCGGTATTCCGGTCACCTTGGCGGTGATCTTCATCGAGCTGGCCTCGCAGCTCGGATTGCGCGCGCAAGGTGTCTCTTTCCCCGGGCATTTTCTGGTCAAGCTGAAGCTCGGTGCTGGTGATGTGGTGCTCGATCCGATGACTGGCGAATCGCTTTCGCGCGGCCGACTCGAACAGCTTTTGCTTGCAGGTCTGGGCGAACGCGCCGAATCCGCTGAGTTGTCGGTCGAACGTTTCCTGCAGGCGGCGCCGGCGCGCCAGATCCTCGCCCGCATGCTGCGCAACCTGAAGTTGATTCACCGCAGCGCGGGCGACTTGCCGCGCCAATTGGCGGTGCAACAGCGTCTGGTGGTGCTTTTGCCTGATGACCCGGCCGAGCGACGTGATCGGGGCTTGCTGCTGGAGGCGCTGGGCCAATGGCCTGCTGCGACGCAGGATTTGGCCCATTATTTGGCGCGGACCCCACGCGCACCCGATCGCCTGGCGCTGGGTCAGATGCTCGAGCGTTTGCAGCAGTCTGGCAAGCCGCCGCTGCATTGAGCGCAGCGCCACCTGAGCCACTAGAATCGCGCTGGCTGCCGGCAATCAAGCTGTGCAGTCAGCCCGGGCCATGATGAACAATTCCTCAGAGGAACGCCAAGCCAAACGCCATCTCATGCTGGCCTGGATCGGCTTGGCCGCTGCGGCCGCCTTGGTTTTGTGGCTGCTGAGCCCAGTGTTGGCGCCGTTCATCGCTGCAGCCGTGCTGGCCTATGCGTTGACGCCGGCGGTCGAGGCCTTGGCGCGCCGCGGCTTGCCACGTATCCTGGCTGCCGCCTTGGTTGAGTTGCTGCTCTTGCTGGCCTTGCTGATGCTGGTCTTGCTGGTGATCCCCATTTTAAGCAAGGAGCTGCCGCTGCTGCGCGAACAGATTCCGCTGCTGGCCAAGTCTGTGAATGAAAATCTGGCGCCATGGCTGAAGCAGTTCGGCATCCAGTTGTCACTCGACCAGGCCAGCATCAAGGCCTTCGTGATGAAATATCTCGACGCCAACCTGGAAGAATGGATGGCAACGGCATTGAGCTCGGCGCGCATTGGCGGCAGTTTTCTGCTCGGCCTGGTCGGCAATGCGGTGCTGTTGCCGGTCGTATTGTTTTACCTGCTGCTTGATTGGCACCAGTTGATGCAGCGCGCTTGGGCCTTGGTGCCGCCCCGGCTGCATGACAGCGTTGGCGGCTTTCTGCGCGAGTGCGACCAGATGCTGGGCCAATATCTGCGCGGCCAGTTGCTGGTGATGTTTCTGCTGGCGATCTTCTACAGCGCTTGTCTGGCCATGGCGGGATTCGATCTGGCCTTGCCGGTCGGCATCTTCACCGGACTGGCGGTGTTCATCCCTTACCTCGGCTTCGGCATTGGCCTGCTGCTGGCCCTGCTTGCCGGTTTGCTGCAGTTCACCGGCCTGTATGGCTTCCTGGCCGTTGCGGTGATCTATGGCCTGGGCCAATTGCTGGAAGGCTTTGCGCTGACGCCGCGTCTGGTCGGCGAGCGCATCGGCCTGAGCCCCTTGATGGTGATCTTCGCCTTGCTCGCCTTCGGTCATCTGTTCGGCTTTGTCGGCGTCCTGATCGCCTTGCCGGTCAGCGCGCTGGTGGTGGTGGCGGCCAAGCGTGCACGCCAAGCCTATCTGAAGAGCCCTTTGTACCTTGGGTGACCGGCAGCGGATGAACGGGTCTTGAAACAGATTCCACTTGCGATCGGCCCGGCGCCGGTCTTCACCTTCGATAACTTCCTGCCCGGGGCCAACGCGGCGGCGCTGGCGCATCTGCAGGCGCTGGGGACGGCTGCGCCGCCGGTCTTCCTCTGGGGACCACCGGGCTGCGGCAAGACCCATGTGCTGTTGGCGCTCGCCCATGACTGGCAGCAAGCCGGCGCGCAGGTGGCCTGGTACGACGCCGAGACCTGCCTGCCCTGGGAGTTACCGGCACAAGCGGCGCTGCTGCTGCTCGATGACTGCGAGCGCTTTGACGCCGGCCAGCAGCATGCGGCGTTCACACTTTTTGTCGAAGCGGCGAGTCACGGCCTTTCCGTGGTTGCCTGCGGGCGCTGGCCGCCGGTCGATCTGGACTTGCGCGAGGATCTGCGCACCCGCCTGGCCTGGGGCCCGACCTTTGCGCTGCAGCCCTTGTCTGAGCAGGAAATGCGGGCTGCGCTGCGCCTCGAGGCCGAGCGCCGCGGCATCCTGTTGAGCGCTGAAGTGATCGACTACCTATTGAACCGTTTCGCCCGCGACCTCAAGCACCTGATGCGCTTGCTCGACCGGCTCGATGAATTTTCACTGGCCGCCAAACGTGCGGTCAGCGTACCGTTGCTGCGCCAGATGCTGGCCGATGAAGGAATTGCAGGATGAATTTGACGCTATTTGACCTCGACGGCACCTTGATTCCGAGCGACTCGGACCATGCTTTCGGTGCTTTCATGGTCGACATTGGCTGGGCTGATGGCGCCCAATGGCAGCAACGCAATGATGAATTTTTCGCCCAATACCAGGCCGGTCAACTCGACCTGAACGCCTATGTCGACTTCGCCACCGCGGTCTGGCGTGATCGGCCGCTTCCCGAAGCCTTGGCGGCGCGGGAGCGTTTCATGGTTGAAGTGATGCAGCCGATGCTGCGCGACAACGCCCGCGCGCTGGTGCGCCAACATCAGGAAGCCGGTGATCTGGTCGCGATCGTCACTGCGACCAACGAGTTCATCACCACGCCGATCGCCAGCAGTTTCGGCGTCGAACACCTGATCGCTGTGCAGTTGCAACGCGATGAACAAGGCCGCTACAACGGGGCAGTGCAGGGCGTGCCGTCCTATCAGTCGGGCAAGATCATCCGGGTCGAACAATGGTTGGCGGGCTTGGGGCGACAATGGCAGGATTTTGAGCGCAGCAATTTCTACAGCGACTCGATCAATGATCTGCCCCTGTTGGATCGGGTCAGCCACCCGGTGGCAACCAATCCAACGCCGGCGCTGGCGGCAATCGCTGAACAGCGCGGATGGCCTTTACTGAAACTTTTTTCATGATCAAGAACTTCATCGACAAGTTGCTCGGCAAACCGGCGCGCAGCAAGGCAGCCAAGAGTCCGCTGGGCAAGCGGGTTGAAACGCTGGTGGCCGAGCATGGCATTGACCCGGGTTTGCTCGATGAGCGCGCCGTGAGGGTGGTTAAAACGCTGACCGATGCCGGCTACGAGGCTTATATCGTCGGCGGCGCCGTACGTGACCTGCTGCTGGGCATGAGGCCCAAGGATTTCGACGTGGCGACCAATGCAACGCCCGAACAGGTCAAGAGCCTGTTCCGCCGTGCCTTCATCATTGGCCGGCGTTTTCGCATCGTGCATGTGGTCTACGGCCGTGGTCGTGAGCATGAAGTGATCGAGGTTTCGACCTTCCGCGCGCTGCTGGTCAATGAGAGCGCCGAACAGGTCGAGGGCAATGAAAAGACCTCGAAGCAGGAAATGGCCGGCAAATCCCATGTGGTCGACGCGGCCGGGCGGGTGTTGCGCGACAACGTCTGGGGCCCGCAGATCGAAGACGCGGCGCGACGCGACTTCACCATCAATGCCCTTTATTACGACCCGCAACGCCAACTCGTCGTCGACTATCACGGGGGGCTGGCCGATGCCAAGAAGCGCGTCCTGCGAATGATCGGCGACCCGGAAACGCGCTACCGCGAAGACCCGGTGCGCATCATTCGCGCGGTTCGCTTTGCTGCCAAGCTCGGTTTTGACCTCGAGCCGAAGACGCGCGCGCCGGTCAAGGCGATGTCCGAACTGCTGGCCAATGTGCCGGGCTCGCGTTTGTTCGACGAAATGATCAAGCTTCTGCAGACCGGCCATTCCTTGGCCAGCCTGGACGAGTTGCGCAAGCAGGGGCTGGCCCGCGGCGTGTTCCCGATTCTGGACGCGATGCTCAACGAGAAGGGCGAACTCGCCGATGGCGTGCGCGGCAAATTTGTGCGTATGTCCTTGCAGGACACCGACCTGCGCGTGGCCGAAGGACGCGGCGTGTCGCCGAGCTTCATGCTGGCCTGCATGCTCTGGTTCGAAGTACTTGAGCGCTGGACGAGCATTCGCGATGCCGGCGAGGCAGCCATGCCGGCGCTGCAGCAGGCGATCGACGCGGTCTTTGATGCGCGCATTGGCGACATCTCCGGTCGCGGTAAATTGGCCACCGACATGCGTGAGATCTGGATGATGCAGCCGCGCTTCGAGCGCCGTACCGGCAGCGGCGTGTTCACGTTGATCGAACAGCCGCGCTACCGTGCCGGCTTCGATTTCCTGCGCCTTCGCGCTGACGCGGGCGAAATCGACGGCGCGCTGGCCGATTGGTGGGAAGACTTTGCACTTGGCAGCGACGAAGAGCGCGAAGCCTTGCTGGAGATTGCCCGCGAAGCTGACAAACAGCAGCGCCGTGTCGGCAAAGTGCATCAATTGCCGCGCCAGGAGGGTTCCGCTTTGTCCGAGCGCGAAGCGTCTGCTGCGCCGCTTGACGCTGCGCCAGCCAAGAAACGCCGGCGGCGCCGCAAGCCTGGCGCTGCGCCTGCTGCAGAAATTGCTGATTAAGCCGCACATCGCTTTCGTCGGCCTTGGCGCCAACCTGGGCGATCTGCAGTTGACGCTGGGCCGCGCATTGGCCGGCTTGGCGGCCTTGCCTTTCACACGCTTGCTGGCGGTCTCCAGCGCTTACCAAACTGCGCCAGTCGATGCCCGTGGCCCCGACTATCTGAATGCGGTCGCACAGTTGCAGACCGGTCTCGCCCCGCTGGCCTTGCTGGCAGCGCTGCAGGCGCTGGAACTTGAGCAGGGTCGCGAGCGCAGTTACCAGAATGCTCCGCGCACGCTGGACCTTGATCTGCTGCTCTATGACGAGTTGCGGCTGGCCAGCTCGCAGTTGACCTTGCCGCATCCGCGCTTGCAGCAACGCGCCTTCGTGCTTTTGCCCCTGCTTGAAATATCTCCAGGGCTGCAGGCGCCGGGGCTGGGTGACTTGACCGCCTACCTGCCCGAGGTGGCTGAGCAGGCGATCAAGAAGCTGGACGTTCCCTGGTAGGCTTGGCTCACTTGTTTGTGGTATCGGTGACGGTCGCCTGATTTTCAAAGTAGCGCTGGGCGCTGAAGGCGATCGTGGTCATCAGGCAGATGCCACCGACCATCACGCAGGTAATCACGCCGATCACAGCCAACCAACCGGTCTGCCGCGGGGGCAGGCCCGGGTTGTGGCGCGCATCCCATTGCTCATCAGGCGTCAGGCCGTAGACGATGCCGCAGATCATTGCATTCACCAGCATCAGGCCCAGCAAGGGCATCAGCAGCCAACTGAGCCTGTCGTCCTGACCCAGCAGGTCCATGCGCTGAATGCCATAAAGGCCGAGCAAGGTGGGCAGCGGATGGAGCCAGGCGAGGCGGTCGCCAAGCCCGAACAGGTAGATGCGGTGCATCCCGAAACTGCCCAGCAGCAAGGCCAGCCAGGTGGCGATGGTTTTGGATTTGTAATTCATGAAGCCTCCGGGCTGCTTTGATCGCCTGAACCGAGTTGCCGTTGCATCAGTACAACATCGAGCCAGCGGTCGAATTTCCAACCCGAACTTTTCAGCAAGCCTGTTGTGGTGAAGTCCAGGCTACGGTGTACACCGATCGAGCCCAGGTTGGCCGAGTCGCCGATCACGGCCAGCATCTGCCGCGCGCCGGCGGCTTCGCAGCGTGAAATCAGCTCGCTCAGCAGCAACTTGCCGACGCCGCGGCCCTGCTGATCCGGGCGCAGATAGACCGAGTCTTCCAGGCAAAAACGGTAAGCCAGCCTTGGCCTGAAATAGTTGGCATAAGCGTAGCCGATCAGCTGGCCATCGGCTTCAGCCACCAGCCAGGGCAGGCTGCGTGACAAGACCTCGTCGCGGCGGCGCGAGATCTCCTCGATAGCTGGGACTTCGGTTTCGAAAGTGCCGGTGCCATGCAAAACGGCGTCGGCATAAATGGCCTGAATCGCTGCCACATCGGCTGCGGTGCTGGGCCTGATTGTCAGGCCGGTGGGAGTTTTTTGATTTTCTGTTGTCATGGAGGCAATTCTGCTCGGGCCAGTTTACAATGTTTGGTTTTGGCGCTGGTCGAATCCTCGTTGCGAGTGATTCGGCGTATCTACAGCGACAACCTTGGCGGCCGCGTTCGATCATTGTCTTCGACAAAGTTCAAACCATGGCGCTACCCGATCTGCTCGCCCTGTGTGTCTCCTGGTGCGGTGGAAGCATTTGATTGATAGGAAACATCATGGTTGTGATTCGATTGGCTCGTGGCGGCTCCAAGAAGCGCCCTTTTTACAATATCGTTGTGGCAAACAGCCAGAACCGTCGTGACGGCCGTTTCATCGAGAAGGTCGGTTTTTACAATCCAGTCGCCTCCGGTGCTGCCGAGCCTTTGCGCGTCGCTGCTGACCGCGTCAGCTACTGGGTCGGCGTTGGTGCGCAACTGTCGCCCACCGTTCAGCGTCTGGTCGACCAAGCCAAGAAGGCTGCGGTCTAAGCAAGTTTGGCGATGACAAGATCACCCGCAGGATTGCGCGCTGCGCCGGCTGGCAATGACGAGCCGGCCTGGCCAGAGGACGCGATCGAAGTCGGGTGCATTCTTGATGCCTGGGGTGTCAAGGGCTGGATCAGGGTGCAAGCCTATTCCAGCGATGCCCAGGCGCTTTTTTCCTCACGTCGCTGGTTCATCCAGCCGGCGTTGCAGGGTGGCGCGGCTGCGGCGGGATTCAAGTCCTCGCTACCGAGTCTGCTGAAAATTCTCAGCGTTCGCGAACATGGCGAAGGCATTGTTGCCAGCGTCCAGGACATCGCGGACCGCAACGCCGCAGAAACGCTGCGCGGTGCGCGCATCTTCATTTCGCGCCAGGCCTTTCCGGCAACCGATCCGAATGAATATTACTGGGTCGACTTGATCGGCCTGAATGTGGTCAATCGCCAGGGCGAAGCGCTCGGCGAGGTGATCGGCCTGATCGATGCCGGCCCGCACAGCGTCTTGCGTTTGTTGCCCCCCGGCCTGGTTGCACCGATCAAGCCCGACCAGGAACGGCTGGTGCCTTTCGTTCAGGTCTATGTCGATAACGTCGACCTGGAACAACGACTGATCACCGTCGACTGGGGTCTCGATTACTGAGGCCGATGCGTCAGATGCGCTTTGACGTCATCACCTTGTTCCCCGAACTGTTCGGGCCGCATATGAGCCAGGGCGTCACTCGCCGCGCCTTTGAATCCGGTCAGGTCGATGTCCGGCTCTGGCAGTTGCGCGACTTTGCCGATGACAACTATCGCCGTGTCGATGACCGGCCCTTTGGTGGTGGACCTGGCATGGTGATGCTTGTCGAGCCGCTCGAACGCGCTCTGGCCGGCATCAAAGCCGAACGGCTTGCGAGTCAGGCTGATCAGGGCAAGCCAGAGATCATCCATTTCAGCCCCACCGGCCAGCGCATCGATCAGGCCATCGTTCAGCAGTTGGCGCAGGGGCAGGGCGGCGTGCTGCTTTGCGGCCGCTATGAAGGTATTGACCAGCGATTTCTCGACCGGCATGTGACGCTCGAGCTGAGTCTGGGTGACTTCGTGTTGTCGGGTGGTGAGTTGCCGGCATTGGCCTTGCTCGATGCCGTGGCCAGACTGCAGGATGGCGTGCTGCATGACGCGCAATCGCACCAGCAGGATAGTTTTTCAGAGGGCTTGCTCGATTGCCCGCATTACAGCCGGCCTGAACAGTTGATGGGTCTGCCCGAACAGGCCGAGGACTTGGCTGTGCCTGCGGTGCTGATGTCGGGTCATCACGGCAAGATCGCGCGCTGGCGGCGTGAACGCTCGCTGGAGATCACCGCGCAGAGGCGCCCCGATCTGATCGATGCGGCGCGGCAGGCCGGACGCTTGAATGCAGCTGATGAGCAATTTCTGGCCGATCAGAAGGCTTGAATCGCCTTCTCAGGCTATACTAGTGGGCTGTCCGATCCTCTGGTGGGTCGAAACCGGCGAGCCTGGGCTTAAAAGCCTGGTTCATAAGAGCCGGAATTCATCAAGTCTTTTGCCGTCATGCTGACGGATCAAGAGCTTCGACGCCGCCATGATCACTAGGAGAAACCCGTGGACTTGATCCAAACCCTTGAGCAAGAAGAAATTGTTCGCCTGAACAAGACTATTCCTGTGTTCGCCCCTGGCGACACGGTGATCGTCAGCGTGAACGTAGTTGAAGGTACGCGCAAGCGCGTGCAAGCGTTTGAAGGCGTGGTGATTGCCAAGCGCAATCGCGGCCTGAATTCCGGCTTCATCGTTCGCAAGATCTCGAACGGCGAAGGCGTTGAGCGCACGTTCCAGCTCTACAGCCCTTTGATCGCATCGATCGAAGTCAAGCGTCGCGGTGATGTCCGTCGCGCCAAGCTGTACTATCTGCGCCAGCGTTCAGGCAAGTCGGCACGGATCAAGGAAAAGCTCTCCTGAGTTTGAATTACTCCGACCGGACTTCGAGTCCGGTGCAAAGCCGCCTTTGGGCGGCTTTTTCGATTCCGCCTCTCGATGCCAGACCATGTCCCGCCCACAAATCTTCAAGCCCCAGCTGGTGCCGGTGACCGGCAACGATGCCCATCTGCCGGCAGTCCCGGAAACGCTGCTGACGCCCGTAGCCTTGCGCGAAAGATTTGCCCAGCCTCCGTTGTGGGAGGTCGAATCTGCCGGAGACGGCGGCTTGGCCGGCGGATACAGCCCGGCTGATGCGTCGGTGCTGGTGCCGCTGGTGATGCGCGATGACGGCTTGCATGTCCTGTTGACCAGACGCGCTGCCCATTTGCGTGCTCACCCGGGTCAGATCAGTTTTCCGGGCGGACGCGCCGAAGCCGATGACGGCAGCGCCGAGGTCACGGCCTTGCGTGAAACCGAGGAAGAAATTGGCCTGCCGCGCAGTCACATCGACATCATCGGCCGCCTGCCGATTTATACGACGGTGACGGCCTTTCGGGTCACGCCCTGTGTGGCTCTGGTGCACACGGGTTTTCAGCTCAAACTGGATGACTTCGAAGTCGCCGAGGCCTTCGAGGTTCCTTTGCAGTTCCTGATGGACCCTGCCAACCACCGACGTCACCGCTTCGAATCCGCCGGAAAATCAAGGGAGTTTCTGTCGATGCCATGGGTCAATCCGGCGGCGCCGGACCGGCCTGACGATTACTTCATCTGGGGCGCAACAGCCGCGATGCTGCGCAACTTCTATCGTTTCCTGCGCGCCTGAATTCGCGACATCATCAATGGCCCGCTATCATCCGGCTCAATGAACTTCTTTGCTGTCTTGCTGGCCTTGCTCTGTGAGCAACTCAAACCGCTGCGCCATGGCAACCGTATTCACCATGGCGTGATCGCTTGGGTGCGTTGGACCGGGCGCAATTTTGATGCAGGGCGGGAGCACCATGCCATGGTGGTCTGGGCGATCACGGTGCTCGGGCCGGCCTTGGCCACCGGGCTGGTTTATCTTGCTGTTCGGCATTTCACCGTCCTGCTGGCCCTGGCACTGGATGTGCTGGTGCTCTACCTGACGCTGGGGTTCAGGCAGTTCAGCCATTACTTCACCGACATTCGCGATGCGCTCGAGCGCGGCGACGACCTCGAAGCGCGCCGCCTGCTATCGGAATGGCGGCACCTCGACGCCAGTGAATTGCCGCGCACCGAGTTGTTGCGACATGCGGTTGAACATTCCTTGCTGGCCGCGCATCGCCATGTGTTCGGTGTCTTTTTCTGGTTCGTCTTGCTCTCGACGCTGGGCCTGGGACCGGCCGGCGCGGTGCTGTACCGCATGGCCGAATTTGGCAGCCGCTATTGGTCCTTCAAGAACCGCACGATCGATGCCCCGACCAACGAATTGCTGATGCGTTTGTCGGACCGGATGTTCCGCTGGATCGACTATCTGCCAGCGAGAATGACCGCCACCGGTTTTGCCATCGTCGGTAATTTCGAAGAGGCAGTGAACGGCTGGCGCCGCGATGCCAAGCTCTGGCTGCATCCGAATGAGGGCATCCTGCTGGCCGCGGCAGCTGGTGCGCTCGGTCTGCAACTCGGCGGTGCTGCGGCGCCCGGAGTGACGCCTGACCGCAGTCAGACCTTCGAAGCAGGGGTCGGCCGCGATGAGACTGCGGCAGATGGCTCGACGCCAGGTCAGCCGCTACAGGTCGGCGCCTTGCAAAGCGTTGTCGGCCTGGTATGGCGTTCGGTCGTGCTGTGGATGCTGCTGCTGGCCTTGCTGACGCTGGCCAATCTGGTTGGCTGATTCAGGAATTTACAGCCAGAAGTAAAGCGGGACAGCGTCGAAGTTGTCGACACTGTCCCGCTGGTCCTTTCAACCGGTCTAGCGGCTCAAGAACTTTGCTGGATGCCTGCGATGGCCCAGTCGCGGCTTCCGTCCAGCGGCCGTAACAGATGCCAGACTTCGTCAAAGCGCTCGGCCTCGGCTTGTTCGCGGAGCATGCCCGAGAAGCGCACGCTGACGATCTGCAGGCCATTTTCTTCAACCCGCTCGATCACCTTGGAGTCGAGTTGCAGCACCTCGGTATGCTGGAAGCCCTTGCGTTCGAGCAGCTCCAGTTGAATCACGCTGAACATTTCCGGTGTGGTGAAGCGGCGCAGATCGTTTTGATCGGCTGCGTCATTGGCCTGCTGCAGGCGGAAGAAGACGCGTTTGGCAATCTGCTCGAACCCGGCAACGTCAAAACCGTCATTCGCGACTGCAGCGGGTGCTGCGACAGCCGCTGCCTGCACTGGAATTTCAGGCGAGCCTGAGGCTTGCGGCGCTGCATTGAACGGCTGCTGACCCGGGAACGGCGCACCGGCTCCCGAGAACTGCATGCCTTGCAAGCCCGTCTGCGACCTTGACTTGCCGAAACGGCGCATCAGGAAGCCGACCAGGAACATCACGGCAACGCCGATCAGAACCATTGTCATCACATTGGCCAAAGCACCACCGAAGCCGAAATGGCTGGCCAAGGCGGCCAAGCCGATGCCAGCAGCCAGACCGGCGATCGGGCCCATCCAGCTGCTTCTTGGCGGCGGCGCTGCTGGTGCAGTTGGTGCCGGAGCGGCTGGCGCGGGAGCAGCCTGGGCGGGTGCCGCTTTGCTCGGCTCCGGCGCTGCACGCTTCATGCCGCTGGAGCTGCCGCTACCGAGCCGTTTGGCCTCGGCGTCAATTGGAGGCAGGCTGAGGGCGAGCAGGGCTATCACAGCGGTAAGCAAGATGCGTTTCACATTGTCTCCTTAGGGCGTTGAACGAATAGTTGATATGGTACCTGACCGTGAATTGTCAATGGACAAGGGCGTAAATCAATTCTGGCTGTCCCTGACATCGGCCAGCACCCGCCCGCCGAAGTCCCGACGATCCAGATAGCCGAGCACAAGGCTGGCTGCATGCTCTGGGCTCATCAATTGCCGATTGTTCTTCAGGTTGACAAAGGCCTGCTGATCCGGAAAACCGCTCGGATCCCCTGCGCGCAATTGAACCTGCATGTCGGTGTCGATGACTCCGGGCGCGAGCGAGACGATCGACGCACCCTGCAGCTTGTTCGCTTCGTCCAGCGCCATTGCGCTTGACAGGTTGTCCATGCCGGCTTTGGCTGCGCAATAGGCGGCGCTACCTGCCATCGCACGCCGCCCTAGTCCCGAAGAGATGTTGAGGATTCGCCTCGACCTGCCCATGGCTGCGGTGGCCCGCAGGAAGGCGCTGCTGAGCAGCAAGGTGGCTTCGAGCCCGACCCGCAATGCGGCCGACAGATCCTCCAGCGACGTTGCATCGACCGGACCGAGTCTGGGGATGACGCCGGCATTGTTGATCAAGGTGGCGCGGTTGAAGCTGCCCTCAGGCTGAGCCTCGAGCCAGCGCTGCAACTCATGCGCGGCAGCCAAGGGCTGGGAGAGATCATGCTGCCACTGTTGCAGTGGCAGATCCAGCGCAGCAGCCTTGGCCTGCAAGGCCTGGCTGAAGCCGCGCGATATACCGATGACGAGATGGCCGGGACTGAGCAATTGCCTGGCAATCGCTTCGCCCATGCCGCGCGATGCGCCGGTAATGATGTAAAGGTCCTGGGTCATCAGAATGTCCTTGTTGGAAGATTCAAAGGGCTGCGCGTCGGAACACCAGCAGCAGATTGTTGGCGGGCATATCCACGCGCTGTTCCAGCAACAGATTGCAAGCGCTGGCCTGGCGTTCGACTTGGTCGAGAGAACGCAGACCCCATTGCTCGTTGCGCTGGCGCAGATCGGCGTCGAATGACTGGTTGCCGGCTGCGAGGGCTTCGCCTGGGACGACGAAGGGACCGTAAACGATCAGCCGGCCATGCTCAGTCAGATGGCGTGCCGCCCCCTGCAGCAATCCAGCACAACTGGCCCAGGGCGAGATATGCAGCATATTGGCGCTGAAGATGGCGTCGAGCTGCTGGTGGCTGGCGGGCAGCGACCAGTCATCCTGCTGGACATCGAGTTGCAAGGGCGCCGGGCCTACGGGCCACCAAGCGGCGATCGATGCCAAGGCCGGCGCTGCGGGATCGGAAGCCAGCCAGCGCCAGCCCGGCATCCCGGCTGAAAAATGCGCGACATGCTGGCCGCTGCCGCTGGCGATTTCGAGCGCCAGACCTTCGGGCGGCAGGATCGCTTGCAGCGCGTGCAGGATCGGCTGCTTGTTGCGCTCGGCCGCCGGCGAGTGCAGCGCGTCGGGATGGATCGGTTCGGGCATCAAAACTCCGGTGGACATTCGAATTGCAGGCCTTCGGTTGGCATTGTCAGCTCACTGGCATGCAGCAGCATTCTCGGGGCTGGCGGCAAGCCTTCGGCGTAGAGCATGTCGCCGATGACGGGATGGCCGATGGCCTGCATATGCACGCGCAACTGGTGCGTGCGCCCGGTGACCGGCTCCAGCATGACTCGGGTGCTGCAAGCAGGCAGGTCATGGTTCAGAAGCTGCCAGCGTGTTGTCGCTGGTTTGCCCGCAAGGAGGTCGACTTGCTGGCGCGGCCGGTTCGGCCAGTCCGCGCCGAGCGGCAGGTCGACCTGTTGCCAATGGCCGTCAGCGCCGTCCAGCAAACCATGCAGCTGCGCGATATAGCGTTTGTGCACCTGGCGCGCGGCGAAAGCCAGGCTCAAATGGCGTTGCATCGCTGGGCTGCGGGCAAACAGCAGCAGGCCCGAAGTCGCCATGTCCAGTCGGTGCACGACCAGCACCTCAGGATATTGCCGTTGCAAGCGATGCAAGGCGCAGTCCTGTTTATCCAGGCCGCGTCCTGGCACCGACAGCAGGCCGGGCGGCTTGTTGATGACGATCAGCCCGGCGTCGACATAGACCAGTTCCACCGCGACAGGGCCCGAGGCTATCGCCTGCAAGCTATTTCTTCGGGTAAGCGACTGCCTTTGTGGCTTGCTCAGGGGTCATGTTCTCGTAGCTGCCGGCGATATTGCCAGTGGTGCCCGACAGCACCAGCCAGAGCAGCAGGCCGATCAGGGCCAGCCCGGGCAAGATCATCTTTCCATAGGCAAAGCCGGTCTTGAGCGTCTCCAGCGCCTCGTCGGTCTTGCTGGGTTCCGGGCGCCGCGGCATTTTCACTTCCTTGGGGAACAGATCCTCGACCAGGTCGCGACCTTTCTTGCCGGCCATATAGGACAACTCGGACTTGCCTTCCTTCAGAAGGTCGGAGGCATTGTCAAATGCTTCGGCAGCCTCGCGGCATTTTTTTGCTGCCAGGAAGAAATGGTAGGCCCTTGCTTGTTCGTCAGGTGTCACGGTCGCTCCGGTGGTTGACATTGGCCAGCTTACACCTGTTTGCAACCCTGGCCAGCGCGGCTCAGGGCTTGCTGGCAAGCTTGATCCAGCGCCATTCCAGCCAGTTGTCGGGTCGGTGCACCACGCTGACATGGCTGCGCGCCGCCCAAGGGATGAACTGGCGGTGCAGCGGGATGTAATGGATTTGTTCGGCTTCGCGCTTGAAGACTTGCTTGATCAAGGCCTGGCGCTTGTCCGGATCAGCTTCCCGGCTCGAGGCTGCGACCAAGGCATCGAGCTCATCGTCCTTGAAATTGCCGCGGTTGTATTCGCCGATGCCTTTTTCGCCACGCTTGCGGTAATGCGAGGTAAAGATGCTTTCGGGGTCGGTGATCGAGCCGCCCCAGCCGAACAGATAAGCCGAGGTGTCGAGCTTTTCCACCTTGCTGAAAAACAGCGCTTTCGGTTGGGCATTGACCTTGGTCCTGACGCCGATCTTGGCCCATTGCGCAGCCAAGGCCATGCAAATGCGCTCGTCGTTGACATAGCGGTTGTTCGGGCAGTCGAGGGTGAACTCAAAGCCACCCGGGTAGCCGGCTTCTGAGAGCAGCTTTTGCGCCAGCACCGGGTCGAAAGGCAGGCGCGCCTCGATCGCCGGGTCATTGAAACTGCCCAGCGGCGAAGGCACGAGCGCGCCGGTCGGCGCTGATTGGCCATTCATCAGCTTGTCCCTGATCGTGTTGATGTCGATCGCCTGGTACAGCGCACGCCGCACGCGCAAATCCTTGAGCGGATTCTTGCCCTTGATATTGCTGTAAAGCAGCTCATCGCGGCCCTGGTCGAGGCCAATGAAGATGATGCGGTTCTCGGGTCCGTCAACGACCTTGACGCCGGCGGTGGTGCGCAGCCGGCCGAGGTCGCGCGGCGAGGGGTCGAGCAAGAAGTCGATTTCTCCCGAAACCAGCGCGGCGGTGCGGGTTGCATCGCTCTTGATCGGGGTGTAGATGATCTGCTGCAGATTGCCTTCGATCTGGCCCCAGTAGTTGGGGTTGCGCTTGAAGACGGTCTTGCTGTCGGGCTCGCGGCTGACGAGCTGGAACGGGCCGGTGCCGTTGGCATGGAAGGCGGCGTAGGACTCCTCCTTGCTGGCAAAGTCCTGCGTCTTTGTGGCCTTGTGCTCCTCGGCCCAGCCCCGGCTCATGATGTGGACCGTGTTCACATGCTGCAAAAAGATCGGGTTGACCTGAGGCAGATTGAACTCGACCGTCAGATCGTCGATTTTTCTGGCCTCGCCCATCGCGTTGGCATACATCGCTATTTGTGAGCTCGGTTGCTGCGCGCGTTTGACTGAAAACACCACATCGTCGGCAGTGAACGGCCGGCCATCGTGGAACTTGACGCCGGGGCGCAGCTTGAAAACCCATTTCAAGGCGCTCGTCTGCTTCCATTCCAGCGCCAGCTGCGGCACCAGCTTCAACTGTTTGTCACGCGCGACCAGGAATTCATAGACCTGTGCATTGATCTGATTGGTCAGGGACTCGTTCTGCGCAAACGGATCCAGGGTCAAGGGGTCGCCCGAGCTGGCCCAGCGCAGGGTCTGACCATGAGCGCTGCCGAGCAGCGCAGCGCCGAGCAAGCCGAGGGCAAAAAAACGTCGCATCGAAAATCTCCGGAACAGCTTCGGCCGCAGACTTCCGGGATGAAAGGCGCGGCTTGCCGATTGTGCCCAAAGCCGCGACTGATTTTTTTCCAGAGGCATTATTTGCCCTTCATGCAAACGGTCAGGAAGGTTTTTCGTTCAAGGTCCTGCAGCTTCTGTGTGCTGGCTTTCTTGTCGCATGAAGCCATCAGTTGGCGCGGCGCCGCTGCGGCGAGCGCCAAAAGGCGGAATCCAAGGCAGCGTTGTTGCATGGGCCCTTGGAGTTGCATGTCGAAGGGCGCCTGGCGGTCTGGCATGGCGCGCCGGTGCCCTTGACGATGAAAGAATTCTGGTTGCTTGAGGCTTTGGTGTCTCAGCGCAGCCGCGTGCTGACGCGAAGCCAGGTGGAAGACAGCTTGTCAGGTTGGGGCGATGAGACCGGCAGCAATATGGTCGAGGTCCACCGCTTGTGCAAGAAATTCTCCAACAAGCTGATCGTCACGCTCAGAGGCATGGGCTACCAGCTGGGCCAGATCAGCGCGATCGAGGCCTGAGGGATTTGCCGCTGCCAGTTTTCAACCGACCTTCGGCGGCGCCTGATGGTCAAGATCGGGGCGGTGCCAGGGATCGACATGGGTCATCAGGTTCAGCACGCGGTGCCTTTGCATCACGCGATTCCTGGCTTCGACAGCGATGTCATGTCCGGCTTCGACGCTGATCGAGCCGTCGACTTCAATATGCGCGTCGACGACGATCATGTCGCCCATCTTGCGGGTGCGCACATCGTGAACCCCGCTGACGCCAGGCGTCTCGTTCAGCGTGATGCGGATCGCATCGACCTCCTGCTCGTCGACCGCCCGGTCCATCAGGTCATGCAGCGCATCCCAGCCAAAGCTCCAACCCATGCGACTGACCATGAAACCGACGATCAAGGCCGCGATCGGGTCGAGGATCGGGTAACCGGCCAGATTGCCAATGATGCCAATGCCGACGACCAGCGACGATGCCGCATCGGACCTTGCATGCCAGGCATTGGCCACCAGCATGCTCGATTTGACCTGCTTGGCGACAGCCAGCATATAGCGGAACAGGGTTTCCTTGGCGATCAAGGCAGCACCGGCGGCCCAGAGTGCCATCACATGGACCTGCTGGACCGAATCAGGCGTTTCCAGCTTTTTGAACGCCGACCAGAGCATGGCAATGCCGACTGCCAGCAGCAACAAGCCCAAGGCCAGCGAGGCGGCAGTCTCGAAACGATGGTGGCCATAGGGATGGTCGACATCGGCGTCTTTCTTGCTGTGATGGCCGGCGAACAGCACGACAAAATCTGCCACCAGATCCGACAGTGAATGGATGCCGTCGGCGATCAGACCCTGTGACTTGGCGATAATCCCGACCGTGATCTGCATGACAGTCAGTAGCAGGTTCACGGCGACGCTGACCCAGGTGCTGCGCGCTGCCGCAGTCTGACGCTCGGCCGGGCTCTGGGTCGAATCTTCAGAATCTTCTTCAAGCGGCGTGAATCTCATTGATTTCTTCCAGGATGTTGCGGGCGCCGGCGGTTCAGTCAACGCGGAGTATGCAACGGGGCGGCCTGGTGAAGGCAATTCCTGCGCTTTGTTTGAGTTGACCCCGGGTCTTATTCTTTATCAAGAGACTAAACTGTGACCGGCTGCCGGATTGTCGGCAGATCAAGCTCGTCACTGATCCCTTTACCCATGAGTCATCAAACCGCATCCGACCCACGCAGAGCAAGAACCGAGCAAGGTCCTAGGCCGGCCAGGTTCTTGCTGCAAGCGCGGCATCTGGCTTGCGCGCGTGGTGCCAAAACGGTTTGTTCGGGCCAGAACCTGACGCTGCAAGCCGGCGGCATCCTCTGGCTGCGCGGCCGCAATGGCAGCGGCAAGACCAGTCTGCTGCGCGTGTTGGCCGGCCTGGCCAGCCCTGAGGCTGGTGCCGTCGAACGCGCGCCTGCCTTGCGTACGCTCTTCATTGGCCATGCCAATGCCTTGAAGGAAGACCTCAGCGTGATGGAAAATCTGCGCTTTCTGGCCATCCTCAACGGCCTGCCGGTCGCAATTGAGCGGCTGCAGGTCGCGCTGCGTTTCTGGGGGCTCTGGTCCAGACGCCATGCGCCGGCGCGCACCTTGTCGCAGGGCTTGCGCAGGCGGGTGGCCTTGTCCAGGCTGAGTCTGGCCGATGAAGTGCAGTTGTGGTTGCTCGACGAACCGCTCGACGCGCTCGATGATGAAGGGGTGGCCACGCTCTATGCCTTGCTCGGCCAGCAGCAGGCGCGCGGCGGTGCCGGACTGCTGACCAGCCATGTGCCGCTGCAGTCGGCCAGGCTGCAGTTGTTCGAGCATTGGCTGAGTCAGGCGCCGCAGGCATGAGCGAAGTCTTATCGTTGAGCCCGTCAGGATCGGTTTTCTACGCTGTCTTGCAACGCGACCTGCGTCTGGCGATGCGCCGGCGCGGCGAGGCGGCCTTGCCCCTGGCGTTCTTCCTTGTCAGCACCGCACTTTATCCGCTCGGTGTCGGCCCTGAACCGCATACCTTGCGCTTGATCGCTGGTGGGGTGCTCTGGGTTTCGGCATTGCTGGCGTCGCTGTTGTCGCTGCAGACGCTGTTCGCCGCCGACCATGCCGACGGTACGCTGGAGCAAATGCTGCTGAGCCAGGAGCCGCTCTGGCGGGTCGGTCTGGCCAAGGTCTGTGTGCATTGGCTGCTCAGCGGTTTGCCACTGGTGCTGCTGTCGCCGTTGCTGGGTCTGCTATACCAACTTGACGGCGAAGCCTTGTGGATGCTGCCGCTGGGCTTGCTGCTGGGCACGCCGGTGCTGAGCCTGATCGGCGCGGTAGGCGCAGCGCTGACGCTGGGGCTGCGCAGTGCTGGCAGTTTGATTCTGTTGCTGGTCCTGCCGCTGTGCATTCCGGTGTTGATCTTCGGCGCGGGTGCGGTGCAGGCGGTTGACAGCGGTATATCGGCCAGCGGGCATTTGTCGCTGCTGGCAGCAATCTTGATTGTGACCCTGATGGGCGCGCCGGTCGCAATGGCGATGGCGCTGCGCATCTCGATGGAGTGAACTATGCATAGCGAGGTCGCCAACTGGCGAATTTTCAGCCTGTCTGCCCCGGCGCGGTTCTACCGGGTCACGGCCTGGCTGCATCCATGGCTCTGGGCGTTCTGCCTTGTCTTGACCTTCATGGGCTTGTGGATGGGCTTTTTCGTGGCGCCGACCGACGCGACCCAGGGCGAGGCTTACCGCATCATCTTCATCCATGTGCCTGCGGCCTGGATGTCGATGTTGTTATATCTGGCGATGGCTTTCTGGGCCGTGCTGGGCTGGGCCTGGAAGGTGCGGATGGCCTCGATGCTGGCGCGCGCGATCGCGCCCACCGGTGCCATCTTCACCCTGCTGGCGCTTTGGACCGGCGCCTGCTGGGGCAAGCCGACCTGGGGTGCCTGGTGGGTCTGGGATGCGCGGCTGACCTCGGAACTGATCCTGCTGTTCCTCTATATGGGCTATATGGGTCTGGTTGCCAGCATTGACGATGTGCGCCGGGCTGACCATGCCGGCGCGCTGCTGGCGCTGGTCGGTGTGATCAATGTGCCGGTGATCTATTTTTCGGTGCGCTGGTGGAATACCTTGCACCAGGGTGCGAGCATCAGCATGACGGCTGCGCCAAAGATGGCCAGCACCATGCTGACCGCGATGCTGTTGATGACATTTGCGTTCTGGGCCTATGCCTTCGCCGTGGTTTTCATGCGCGCAAGGGCAATCGCCATCGAACGCGAGTCCGACCATGATTGGGTCATGGCCTTGACCTTGAACCAGCAGAACTCCAAATGAATTACGACAATCTGCATGATTTGTGGGAATTGGGCGGCTATGGCCGCTATGTCTGGCCCGCTTACGGCTTGACCGCCTTGTTGATGATCGCCGAACCCTGGTTGGCAGCCCGGCGTTTGGCACGTGCGCTGTCCCGGGCAAAGCAACAAACTGATGAAGAGGATTGAGAGATGAAACCGAGAAACAAGCGCTTGCTTTTCGCCGCCGTGGTTCTGGCCGGGCTCGGCGCTGCGACGCTGCTGGTCATGAATGCCTTCGAGAGCAATCTGGTGTTTTTCTTCACGCCGACCCAGGTCCAGGCCGGCGAAACGCCGGGTAGCCGGGTGTTTCGAGTCGGGGGCCTGGTCGAGGCCGGCAGCGTCAAGCGCGACGGGATTGCGGTGCAGTTCAAGGTCACCGACACCGTGCATTCGATGCCTGTCAATTTTGAAGGCCCGCTGCCCGATCTGTTCAAGGAGGGCAAGGGCGTGGTGGCGCAAGGCCGCATGGTCGACGGCGTCTTCAAGGCGCAGGAAGTGCTGGCCAAGCATGACGAAAACTATATGCCGCCGGAGGCCGCCGAGGCGCTCAAACGCGCTCAAAGCGGGGGCTCGATGCCCGCGTCTACAACAGGAGGTAAACAATGATCGCGGAAATCGGCCACCTGGCCTTGTGGGTCGCGCTTGCTTTAGGCTTGGTGCAGGGCGTGCTACCGCTGCTCGGACTGGCCAGGCAGCGCCAGGACTGGACGGCCTTGTCGCGACCCCTGGCCTTGGCCATGACCTTGCTGGTGCTGCTGTCTTATGCCTGCCTGACCGCCAGCTTTGTGCAGCATGATTTTTCGGTACTGTACGTTGCCAATCATTCGAATACCGCCTTGCCGCTGCCATACCGCATCGCCGGCGTCTGGGGTGGTCATGAGGGCTCGCTGCTGCTTTGGTTGATGATGCTGCAAGTCTGGACAATTGCGGTCTCGAACTTCAGCCGCCATCTGCCCGATGCGATGGTGGTGCGGCTGCTGTCGGTGATGGCATGGATCGGCGTTGGTTTTTTGCTGTTCACGCTGGCAACATCGAATCCGTTCGACCGGCAATGGCCGATCCCACTGAACGGGCGCGACCTCAACCCTTTGCTGCAGGATCCCGGCATGGTGATCCATCCGCCGATGCTCTATATGGGCTACGTCGGCTTTTCGGTGGCCTTTGCCTTTGCCATCGCGGCGCTGCTCGGCGGCGAGTTCGACGCCAAATGGGCGCGCTGGACAAGGCCCTGGACTTCGGCCGCCTGGGTCTTCTTGACCATCGGCATCGCGCTGGGCAGTTCCTGGGCCTATTACGAACTCGGTTGGGGCGGCTGGTGGTTCTGGGATCCGGTTGAAAACGCATCCTTTCTGCCCTGGCTGGTCGGCACGGCGCTGATCCACTCACTGGCGGTGACTGAAAAGCGCGGCGCTTTCAAGTCCTGGACCTTGCTGCTCGCGATCATGGCGTTTTCGCTCTCGCTGCTGGGAACCTTCCTGGTGCGCTCGGGCGTCCTGTCCTCAGTCCACGCTTTTGCCACCGATCCGCAGCGCGGCCTTTTCATCCTCGCCTTCCTCGGCGTCGTGGTCGGCGGAGCGCTGGTCCTTTATGCCTGGCGGGCACCCCGCATCGGCTTGGGCGGACGCTTTGCAATCCTGTCGCGCGAGACCATGCTGCTGCTGAACAATGTGCTGCTGCTGGTGGCGATGGCGTCGGTGCTGCTGGGCACGCTCTACCCGCTGGTGCTCGATGCGATGGGGCTCGAGAAGATTTCGGTCGGAGCGCCTTATTTCGAAGCGGTGTTCGCGCCCTTGATGGCGCCGCTGCTGTTCCTGATGGGTGTCGGTCCGCTGACCCGCTGGAAGAAAGCCGAGTTGCTACCCTTGATGTTGCGCCTGCGCTGGGCCATGGCCTGCGCCTTGATCGCGGCGCTGCTGAGCGCCTGGTTGGCCGGGCGCTTCAGCTTCCAGGCCTGCTTGGGCTTCGCTGCAGCCTACTGGATCACCTTGTCGCTCCTGACCGAGCTGTGGCCGGCCGGCAAGGGCCCGGCAGCCTGGCGCGAAGCGCTGCTGCGCCTGCGCCAACTGCCGCGCGCCAGCGTCGGCATGATGCTGGCCCATCTGGGCGTGGCGGTGTTCATCATCGGGGTCGTGATGGTGAAGAACTATGACCTCGAGCGCGATGTGCGCGTCAAGCCTGGCGACATCACGACACTGGGTTCTTACCAGTTCCGTTTCATCGGCGTCACCGATGTGCAAGGCCCCAACTATGCGGCGGCGCAGGGCCTGGTCGAGGTCAGCAAGGGCGGCCAGATCGTCGCGACCTTGCGCCCCGAAAAGCGCATTTACAAGGTGCAGCAGAACCCGATGACCGAGGCTGCGATCGATACCGGCCTGACCCGCGACCTCTATGTCGCGCTGGGCGAAGAGATGGATGACGGCGGCTGGACCCTGCGCGTCTATGTCAAACCCTTCATAGACTGGATCTGGGGCGGCTGCCTCTTGATGGCCATCGGTGGCGGGCTGGCGGCGAGTGACAAGCGCTACCGGCGGGGCAAAGCCGAAACAGCGGCTGCGCTGGCACCCATCACGCTGAAGGCACAGGCGCAGGTACAGACGCGATGAAACATTGGAAGCTGCTGCTGCCGCTGGCGATTTTCCTGATTCTGGTGATTGTGCTGGGACGGGGGCTGAGCCTGGATCCGCGTGAAGTGCCGAGCCCCTTGCTCGGCAAGATTGCCCCGCCGCTGACCCTACCCAGGCTCGACGACGCCGAACGCGAGTTCAAGCGCGAAGACCTGCTCGGCAAGGTCTGGATGCTCAATGTCTGGGCCAGTTGGTGCGTTGCCTGCCGCGAGGAACATCCGGAACTGCTGGCGCTGGCCAAGCGGGGCCTTTTGCCGATTTACGGCCTCAATTACAAGGACAAGCGCGCTGATGGCCTGGCCTGGCTGAACAACTTCGGCAACCCCTATCTGGCTTCGGCCTTCGACGCCAAGGGGCGCGCCGGTATCGATTGGGGTGTCTACGGCGTGCCGGAAACTTTCATCATCGACCAGCAGGGCATCGTGCGGCTCAAACATATCGGGCCGCTGACCGCCGAGGTCATCAAGGCGAAGGTCGAACCGCTGCTCAAGCAATTGCAGAACTGAAATGAAACATTTATTCGGCTTGTTGATTTCGCTGTTTTTCATCGCTGCACCAGCGCTAGCCGGCGAGGCAGTTCCTACGGCCGCCGATCCGGTGCTGGAGGCGCGTGTGCAGGCCATCGCCAGCGAGTTGCGCTGCCTCGTCTGCCAGAACCAGACCATCGCTGATTCACATGCCGAACTGGCGGTCGACCTGCGCGACCAGGTGCGCGAGATGGTCAAGCGCGGCGATAGCCAGGAGCAGATCGTTGCCTATATGACCGCTCGCTATGGCGATTTCGTGCTCTACCGCCCGCC
>CAMDHE010000024.1 GCA_945898095.1 Roseateles toxinivorans
GCACATTGGGCAGCACATGGCGCGCCATGATGCGACCCTTGCTGACGCCGATGACGCGTGCGGCCTGCACATATTCCTTGTTGCGTTCGACCATCGTCGAGCCGCGCACGGTGCGCGCATATTGCACCCAACCGGTCAGCGAGATCGCCAGAATCAGCACCATGAAGGCCAGAGAGTCATGCGCGTTCGGGAAGATTGCGCGGCCGACGCCGTCGATCAAGAGAGCGACCAGGATCGACGGGAATGACAGCATCACATCGCAGATCCGCATGATGAAGGCGTCGACCTTGCCGCCGACAAAACCAGCCAGCAAGCCCAGACCAACGCCGATCAGCATCGACAACATCACCGAGGCCAGCCCGACGAAGAGCGAGATGCGTGCCCCATACATCAGCGCCGACAGCAAGTCGCGGCCCTGGTCATCGGTGCCCAGCAGATATTTCCGGCTGCCGCCCTCCATCCATGACGGGGGCAGGCGCGAGTCCATCAGCTCGAGCGAGGCCAGATCAAAAGGGTTGTGCGGCGCGACGAGATTGGCGAACAGCGCGCAGAAGATGCAGACGAAGGCAATCAAGGCGGCCAGCATCGCCACGGGCGAGTTGCAGAACGAATGCCAGACATCGCCATCCAGGAAGCGCTTGAAGGCGTTGGGTGCGGAAGCCGGTTTGTCATTCATCGATTCGGGTTTTTCATTGGCTTGCATCATTGCACCTTGCCTTCGATGCGCAACCTTGGATCGACCGCGAAATAAAGCAGATCGACTGCCAGATTGATAGCGACGAAGATGAACGAGATCAGGCACAAATAGGCAGCCATCACCGGGATGTCGGCAAACTGCACCGCCTGGATGAACAGCAAGCCCATGCCGGGCCACTGGAACACGGTCTCGGTGATGATGGCAAAGGCGATCAGCGAGCCGAGCTGCAAACCGGTGATGGTGATCACCGGCACCAGCGTGTTCTTCAAGGCATGGCCGAAGTAGACCGCCTGATCGCTGAGGCCGCGCGCACGGGCGAACCGGATGTAGTCGGTGCGCAGCACCTCGAGCATTTCAGAGCGCACCAGCCGCATGATCAGCGTCAGCTGGAACACCGACAGCGTGATCGCCGGCAGCAGCACATGGCGCAAGCCGTCAAGCGTCAGCAGACCGGTGGTCCAACTGCCGAAGGCGAGCACATCGCCACGCCCGAAACTGGGCAGCCATTTCAGCCAGACCGCAAACACCAGGATCAGCAAGATGCCGATCAGAAAGGTCGGCAGCGAGACCCCGAGCAGCGAGAACATCATCAACAACTGCGAACTGGCCCGACCGCGCCGCAGCGCCGCGTAAACACCCAGCGGGATGCCGACCAGCAAGGCAATCAGGCCGGCCACCAAGGACAACTCAAGCGTTGCCGGGAGGCGCTCGACGATCAGGCTCGAGACCTTGCGGCCCTGGCGCAGACTGAGACCGAACTCGCCCTGCACGGCATTGCCGATGAAACGTCCGAACTGCACCGGAACGGGAGCATCCAGCCCCAGATCATGGCGCAGCGCCACCCGCTGCTCCTGGGTCGCGTCCTGGCCCAGCAGACTGGTGACAGGGTCGCCGACATATTGAAACAGCAAGAAGGAGACGAAGGCCACCGTGAGCATCACGATGACCGCCTGGGCAAACCTGCGGATGATGAAAACTAGCATGTCCGGGATCAAACCTTCGTAGGTATCCGCAATGGCGGTTGAAGCATCAACAGGGTTTGGGCAAGTTCCGTTCGTCCTGAGCTTGTCGAAGGACTCATTTTGGCGGGTCTAGCCTTTTTGGCCGAAAAAACCGGGAATCGGACCATCATAGTTTCAGCGCAGTGATTCCTGCAGCAGCGGCAGAAATGAAAACGGGCCGCTTGAAGCGGCCCGCAATTCAAACCGACTGGACGGATAGCCGCCCGGTCAGGCTTGAAGATCGATCAGAAACGGTGACGCACACCCACGGTGAAATCATCACGCTTGGTCGCTGTGTTGGCATAAGTCAGATTGCCACCCAGCACCGAATGGTCGAAGTGGGCATAAACCTCGGTACGCTTGGAGAAGGCGTAATCGGCCACCACATTCATCAGCTTCATCGTACCGTTGCCCGTCGCAGCAACAACGCCATTCTGCTTGACATTCCAATAGTTCGCGCCGATGTTCAAAGCGCTGGTCACTTGGTAGGTGCCGCCAAACTGGGTCATCGTGCGGCTGTCAGTCAGCGCAGTAGTCGCCAGGTTCGCATTCAAAGCACCACCGACGCCGGAGGCGATAGCCGCGTTCAAGGCCGCGGGGAAGCCCAAGTCAAATGCCGTCTTGCCCCATGCTGCCGAAAGGTATAACGGGCCGCTGGTATAGGAACCGCCGAAATTGGTTTGCTTGACCTGCTTGGTCGTCGATGTGTCGGTCACCGTCAAAGTCGCGCCAACAACGGCAAATTCGCCTGCGGAATACTTCAGGAAGCCGCCTACCGACTTTCCGTTGGCGCCTGGGGCTGTCGCATTACCTTCGGACAGGCTGTACTGGACCTCGGCAGCCAGACCACCAGCAGTGATCAGGTACTTGACCATATTGTCGTTACGCGCACCGAGCGTCATGCCGATTTCCGGCTTGAAGGGCTCGACATAAGGCGAATACTTGTACGAAGCATAGGTCGACGTCATCGCGTCAAACAGCACGTTGAACTGGCGACCCAGGGAGATGCGGCCGAAATCATTCGACTGCAGGCCGACCCATGACTGCTGCCAGAAATTACTCGACCCTGCCGAACCGGTGTCGACCAAGATGCGATGCTCGAGGTTGGCCAAAGCCTTCAGTCCGCCACCCATGTCTTCAACCACGTTGAAGTTCAAACGACTTTGTGACATGCCGCCAGGGATCACCGAGTTGAGCGAATCACCACGGGTTGCAGCGGTTGGACCCGCATTGGTTTTATGCTGGAAAGCCGCATCGACGATGCCGCCGATAGTGACGCTCGACTGAGCATAGGCTGAACTGATGCCAGCGGCCAACAGGCCCAAAACCAGGGAAATCTTTTTCATATGTATCTCCGTTAAAAACTCTTGATGATGGATTGTGATTCTTCTGTTCCACCGAAGCGATCATTGTGTTGTCGGCAACCAACAGGCTTTGCCCTACCAAGCTTGGAAATGACCGTTTCGGGAGAAAAACCACCTGAATCTACGTCCAGACGGTTTTCCCGACAACGAGGCCTGAGCCTCGTTTAATCTTAGAAGCTGTGCCTGAGGCCCACGTCATAAGCGCTCGAGCTTTGACCTGCCGTAACAGCAGGCGAGCCGCCGACCGCGAACTTGCCCAAACCCGTATTGGTGATCTTGGCGTAAGTCGTGTACAGCGCCGTACGCTTGGACAGGCTGTGCTGGTAGCTCAGCGCCATATGCGTGGCATCACCGACACCCGAGATCAGCCTAGCAGCGGCATTCGCAGTCGATTTGGTGTACGTGGCATAGAACTTGTGAGCGCCAAACGGAACGATCACTGCGCCGGTCACTTGCTTCTGAGCCGGAGCACCGAACGAATTCGTCGTGTACATCAACACAGCCTTGGCGACACCAAAGTCATAAGAACCAGCCGTCGTCGCCATCTTGAACTTCAGACCCTTGGCATTGGTCGTCGACATGCCGGACGAGATATCAAAACCGCTGGCCTTGAAACCGATGCTGGCGCTGCTCATTTTCGCGCCGTCAACGCCTTCGCTGAAAGACTGGTCGATGGAACCATAGAAACCGCCCAAGTTGCCTGGCAGGATATAGGTGACCAGATTGTTGAAGCGACTCAGGTCGACAGCAATTGATGTCCCTGCAGGCGCGCCTGTAGTTGCCGTTGCGCCAAGGCGATCAAACAAAGCAGCGGTTGAACCGATGCCGGTGGTGCTTGAAGGATCGAAGGCCTCGATCAACAGGCGCTCGCTGCTCTTGAAGCGGCCCAGACGGGCTTCGCCGAATGAACCGACCAAGCTGACGGTCGAGCGGCGTGCCCAGAAGGCCGAATCCGTCGTGCCGTTGTCGAAATTCGCCGACCCCTCAAGCCAGAAGCTGGCCTTCATGCCGCCGCCGAGGTCTTCTTGACCACGTACACCGAAGCGGCTGGTGCTCAGACCGCCGGTGACAACCGAATTCAAGGTGTTGCCGCTGGACATGCCATGGCGAACTGCCACGTCGGCGATACCGAACAAGGTCACCGACGATTGGGCTGCAGCGATACCAGCAAATGAGCCGAGAACGGCCAAGGCTACGATTGTTTTCTTCATTCGATACTCCTATAAATTTCAAGGGGGGAGCCAAAATCGGTGCGCCGGTTTCAAGCATAGAAACCTGCCGCTCGACGGCAACAAACAGATTGAAACATCCCTTTCACCTTTTTTGGTGAGTTCAGCTGCGAATCAAGGATTACCGTTGTCAGCGTGCAACGATTCAGGCCCGTTCACCAATTCGTCATATTGTTAATTGTAACTACGGACGTTTCCCCTATTGGCTTGGGCGCCCTTAGACTCGGATCCATGCCAGCCCGCCAGAAATCCCCATGAACCCAAGCCTTACCCGATTCGATTCGCTGCTGGTCAGCGTTGACCATGGCCTCAAGACCATCTTCGGCAAACCCGCGGCGGCGCGCCCGATACCTTCAGCGCAAGCCAGCCAGCAGTTGACACCGGAACAGCAGCGCTTATCAGCCGCGCTGATGCGGGTCAACCATGTCGGCGAGGTCTGCGCCCAGGCGCTCTACCAATCGCAGGCCTTGATGACCCACAGCCCCGAATTGCGCGGGCATTTTGAACAGGCCGCGCAAGAAGAGCTCGATCATCTGGCCTGGACCCGCGAGCGCCTGCAAGAGCTTGGCGGGCGCACCAGCCTGTTGACGCCGATCTGGTATGGCGGCGCTTTCACAATCGGCTGCCTGGCAGGCCTGGCGGGCGACCGCATCAGCCTGGGCTTTGTGGTCGAAACCGAAAAACAGGTTGAACAACATCTGGCCGGCCACCTGCAACGCCTGCCCGCAGAAGACCTGGCGTCGCGCGCCATCGTCGCCCAGATGCAACTCGAAGAAGCCCGCCATGCCGAGGAGGCAACGGCCGCCGGCGCGGCGCAATTGCCGGCACCGGTGAAAGGCCTGATGAAGCTCGCGGCGCGGGTCATGACCCGGACTGCACATTACGTCTGAGCCGGATCAGACCTCGAGCAGTTCGACCGAAGTCGTGATCGCCGCCGTCTTGCCCAGCATGATGCTGGCCGAGCAGTATTTTTCATGCGACATGGCCACGGCGCGCTCGACCACTTCCTGCTTGAGACCGCGCCCGCTGACGACGAAATGCATGTGGATGGCGGTGAATACCTTGGGGTCAGTCGCTGCCCTTTCGGCTTTGAGCAGCAACTGGCAGCCGCGCACATCATGGCGGCCGCGCTTGAGGATCAGCACCACGTCATAGGCGGTGCAGCCGCCGGTGCCGGCCAGCACCGTCTCCATCGGCCGCGGCGCCAGGTTGAGACCACCGCCTTCCACGGCGCCGTCCATCATCAGCTGATGACCGCTGCCGGTTTCGGCCTGGAATGCCATGCCCTCGCTGCCCATCCAGTTGATCGTGCATTCCATTTATTGGCTCCCTGATAATGACCAAATTCACATTGATTGCCTGAAATTCGCAAGAATCAGGCAAAAAGCATATTGCAGCGCAGCATAACTTGAGGCTAAAATCTGTTCCATACGTTGATGTTTGTTCTGCAATAATCCGTACCGATTGTCTCCTCCACCGCCTCCATGGTGGATTCATAGCCCGAGCTTGCAAAAGCTCGGGTTTTTTTTGCCCTCAACTATCATGCGATGCTTCAAAAGTCTTGCATTGGAGAACTTTCATGACCGCCCCCGCGAGCAGCAAGATCAGCAAGCCAAAGGCCAGCAGCGCCGAACTGCCGGCCATGCTGCCCAGCGGCCATAGCTATCTGCAGCGAATCCTCAATGCCCGCGTTTATGACGTGGCGATCGAAAGCTCGCTGACGCCGGCCCGCAACTTGTCGAAGCGACTCGGCAACAAGGTGCTGTTGAAGCGCGAGGACGAGCAACCGGTTTTCAGTTTCAAACTGCGCGGCGCCTACAACAAGATGGTGCACCTGAGCCCGGAGCAACTCGCCCGCGGCGTGATCTGCGCTTCGGCCGGCAACCATGCCCAGGGCGTCGCGCTGTCGGCCAAGAAGCTTGGCTGCCGGGCCGTCATCGTGATGCCGGTCACCACGCCCAAGCTGAAGATCGATGCCGTTCAGGCGCTTGGCGGCGAAGTCGTCCTGCATGGCGACAGCTTTACCGACGCCCATGGCCGGGCGATCGAACTCGAGGCCGAGCTCGGGCTGACCTTCGTCCACCCGTTTGATGACCCGGACGTGATCGCCGGCCAGGGCACGATCGCAATGGAGATCCTGCGCCAGCATCAGGGGCCGATCGACGCGATCTTTGTCGCCATCGGTGGCGGCGGGCTGATTTCGGGCATCGCAGCCTACATCAAGGCGATACGACCCGAGATCAAGGTGATCGGCGTGCAGACCCGCGATTCGGATGCGATGCTGCGCTCGGTGCGGGCGGGCAAACGCGTGCTGCTGAGTGATGTCGGCTTGTTCTCGGACGGCACGGCCGTCAAATGGGTCGGCGAGGAGACTTTCCGGATCACGCAGGCGCTGGTCGATGACTTCGTCGTCGTCGACACCGATGCGGTCTGCGCCGCCATCAAGGATGTGTTTGAAGACACCCGCAGCATCCTCGAGCCTGCGGGCGCGCTGGGTGTGGCGGCGGTCAAGCAATATGTGGCCGAGAAGGGCTGCAAAGGCCAGACCCTGATCGCCATCACCTGCGGCGCGAACATGAATTTCGACCGCTTGCGCTTCGTCGCCGAGCGCGCCGAAGTCGGCGAAAACCGCGAAGCCCTGTTTGCGATCACCATCCCCGAAGCAAGGGGTAGCTTCAAGCGTTTTTGCGAGTTGCTCGGACCGCGCAGCGTGACCGAGTTCAATTACCGCATCTCGGACGCCAAACAAGCCCATATCTTCGTCGGCGTGGCCACGCAAAAGCGCGAGGAATCGCTGAAACTTGCCCGGACATTTGCCAAAAACGGCTTCGACACGATCGATCTGACCGACAACGAACTCGCCAAACAGCATGTGCGCCATATGGTCGGCGGACACACAGAACTGGCTCATGACGAACGACTTTACCGCTTCATCTTCCCCGAGCGACCGGGCGCGCTGATGCGCTTCTTGTCAGCCATGCACCCCGACTGGAACATTACGCTGTTTCATTACCGCAATCAGGGCGCCGATTACGGCCGCATCCTGGTCGGGCTGCAGGTGCCGAAGGGCGATAACGCTGCGCTGCGCGCATTCCTCGATGCGCTCAATTACCCTTATGAGGACGAGACCGACAACCCCGTTTACAAGCTGTTCCTGCGCTAAGTTACTGGCTCGAGACCCGATTGATGACTGATGGATTCGACCTTGGCGGCATGCCCGGCGGGTTGATGCCGCCGAGATTGAGCGGCGATGGCGCCGCAGGACTGAGCGAACCGGTCGCCGCAACGTCGGGTTTGGCCAGCTGCAGCACCATGCTGATGACGCCGCCACGGCCCAGACTGGCAGAGCGGGAATCCAGCGCCAGCAATTGAACGTCGCCTTCCAGGGTCGCGCCAATCCGCATCGTTCGCGCCACGCCGTCAACCGCGATCAAGGCCACGCCCTCGCCGGCCAAGCTGGTCTTGGGATTTTTTGGCGCCACCAGGCCGAGCAGCTTGAAGCGGCTCTCGGCCAGCGGCAACGCCTCGGCCGCAGCCGCCGGTGCTGCGCCGAACAAACGCGTCAGGTCGGCTTGGCTGCCAGGCCGATCGGACAAAGGCAATGCCTGCGCAGGCATTGCCACTGGCGTCACCAGCAACTGCAGCAGCCAATAAGCCGCGCTGCAACCCAGCAAACCCCACACCAGAAAAGCCATCAGTCGTACTTGCATGGCGCAATTATGGGCCAGTCACGGGCTTGCGCTAAGCTCTAGCCCATTCAAGCCAACCCGCCTGCCCATGAACACCCACGCAAGTCGCCGCCAACCTCGCCACAGCCATGGTTTCACCTTGATCGAGTTGCTGGTGGTGCTGGTCATCATCGGCATGCTGGGCGCCTTGATCGTGCCGAATGTGCTGAACCGTCTGGATGAAGCCAAGGTGACTGCAGCCCGCACGACGGTCGGCAGCCTGGTGCAGCAACTGAAGCTCTACAAACTCGACAACCAGCGCTATCCCAGCGCCGAGCAAGGCCTGGATGCCTTGGTGCGCAAACCGGCGGTCGGCATCACGCCGCCGAACTGGAAGCCTTATATCGACAAGCTGCCGCTGGATCCTTGGAACCAGCCTTACCAATACGCCAACCCGGGCGTCAAAGGCGAGATCGATGTCTACAGCTTCGGAGCCGATGGGCGTATCGGCGGCGAGGGCAATGATGCCGACATCGGCTCCTGGCAATAAGCAAAGCGGTTTTACGCTGATCGAGTTGTTGGTCGTGATCGCCTTGATCGCGATTGCCAGCGCCATGGTCAGCCTGTCGCTGCGTGACCCGGAAGGCGTGCAACTCGAGCGCGAGGCCGAAAGGCTGGTGGCCTTGTTCGAAACCGCGCGGGCCGAAAGCCGGGCCAGCGGCCTGGCCGTGCAATGGCGGCCAAGCAAAGATGCCAGCGGCGAGGGTTTCGTTTTTCAAGGCTTGCCGCCGGCGATCGCAATGCCTCGGCGCTGGTTGAGCGCGCAGCCCGCGGTCGAGATCGCTGGCGACCGGCTGATCCGCCTGGGACCCGAGCCGATGATTGGCGCGCAATCGCTGCATTTGCGGCTGGGGACGCAAAGCCTGAAGCTGGCAACTGACGGGCTCGGGCCGTTCGAGGTCAGCCAGATCGCGGCGCCATGAAGGCCCGTGGTTTCACCTTGATCGAAGTGCTGGTGGCGCTGGTCATCGTCGCGATCAGCCTCGCCGCAGGGGTGAAGGCAGCCGGTGCGTTGACGGCCAACGCGGCCCGCCTGCGCAGCGTCAGCGCCGCCCAATGGTGCGCAGAAAACCAATTGACCGAGTTGCGCCTGTCCAGGCAGTTCCCGGGCGTCGGCGAGGCCGCCTTTGCCTGCGAGCAATTGGGGCAGAGTTACAGTGGCAAGCTGCTGATCAAGCCGACACCGAACCCGAATTTCCATCGCGTCGATGCTTCGGTCAGTGATGAAGATGGCCTGCCGCAATTGACCATCACCACCGTCATGGGACGTTACTGATGCGCCGCCGTACCGATAAGCAAAGCGGCTTCACCCTGGTCGAAGTGATGGTGGCGCTGGTGGTGATGAGCTTGATGTCGCTGCTGGCCTGGCGCGGCCTCGACGGTTTGTTGAAAAGCCGTGACATCACGCAGTCGCATCTGCAACATAGCGCCAGGCTGCAGACCGTCGTGGCGCAATGGGAGCAGGATCTGCTGGCGCTGCAGGACAGCGGCAATGCCCCCGCGCTGAGCTTCGATGGCGCCACCTTGCGCATCACCCGCCAGCGGCCTGCGGGCATGCAGGTGGTGGCCTGGAGTTTGCGCGATGGCGGGCTCTACCGCTGGGAAGACCGGCCGGTGCAGACAGTGGCTGCGCTGCAGGAAAGCCTGCAACGCAGCCAGCAGCCGCTGACCCAGGACAAGGCCCAGCTGCTGACAATCGAGGGTGTCAATGGCTGGCAGGTATTTTTTTACCGCGGCAATGGCTGGAGCAATGCGCAGTCCAGCGACGACCAGGCCGGGCCTGCGCCAGCCGCATCAGCAGCCAGCGCAGCAGCCAGCGCGACGGCCGGCCCGCCACGCAGCGTCCTGCCCAGCGGGGTGAGGATGATCCTGCAGTTCGCCCCGGGCAGCGAATTCAGCGGTTCGCTGACCCGCCAGATCGCACTCGGGCCGCAATCATGAGGAGATCGCGTCAACAGAGCGGCGCGGCCTTGCTGACCGCGTTGATCATCGTGACCCTGGTCGCCACGCTGGCCTCGGCGATGGTCTGGCGCCAATACCAGGCGGTGCAGATCGAAGCCGCCGGGCGGGCGCGGGCGCAGGCCGGCTGGATCCTGCAAGGCGCGCTGGACTGGGCGAGGCTGATTCTGCGCGAGGATGCGCGCGCCAACCTGAGCGAACCGATCGACCATCTCGGCGAAGTCTGGGCCGTGCCGCTGGCTGAAGCGCGCTTGTCGACCTTTCTCGCTGCAGATCCAGGCAATGTCGACGATGGCCCGGAGGCATTCTTGTCCGGCAGCATCAGCGATGCGCAGGGGCTGTACAACCTGCGCTGGCTGCTGGGTGGCCCGCAATTGCCAGCACAGGAGCTGCGCGTGCTTGAGCGCTTGTGCGACAGCGCCGGTGTGCCCGCCGGAACGGCTTTGTTGCTGAGCAGCAAGCTGCGCGCAGCTTTCAACGGCGGCTCGAGCAGCAAACCGGATGCGGTCGACCGTCCGCTGCTGGCCAAGAACATCGATCAAATGGCCTGGTTCGGACTCAGCGCCGACACGGTCGAGCGGCTGCGCCCCTTGGTCACGCTGTTGCCGGTGCTCACCCCGGTGAACTTGAACACCGCGCCGCGCGAAGTCATCGCAGCGCTGTTCGACGGTATGGACCTGGCTTCGGCGGAACGCCTGGTGCAAGCCCGCCGCGCAGGGCCGCTGCGCAATACGCAGGCCGCAAAGAACTATTTGCCGACCACTGCGGTCGTCAGCAACGAACGAATCGGCGTGACTTCGGCGTTTTTCTTCGTCAGAGGCAGCTTGCGACTGGATAACCGCTTGCTCGAGGAACGCTCGCTGGTGCAGCGCATCGGGCTGGACATGCTGGTGCTGGACCGCCAACGCCTGAGCCAAGTGCTACCGGCGGGCCGTTGAGCAAGTGCCGACTCCGACAAGTCTCCTAGAATGCCGCAGCCCCTGACCTTTAATGACTAATCTGCTTATCTTTCTCAACCCGCGCAGTCGTCTGCGGGCCATGACTCGCCCGTCAGTTGAAGGGCTGCCGCTTGAATACGACTATCTATTGAGTCCGGACGGCGTGCAGATCAGCGCCCAGGGCCGCTGCGCTGCCGCCTTGCTGCCACGCGCCGACCATGTGATCGCCGTGGCCGCCGAAGCCGATGTCAGTTGGCAACGCATGCAATTGCCGCGTGCGGGCCGGCAGATGCGCGCCGCCTTGGCCGGCGCCATGGAAGAGTCGCTGTTGGAAGACCCCGAGGATCTGCATTTCGCCATTGAGCCGGAAGCTGCCGGTGGTGACCGCGCCTGGGTTGCGATCACCTCGATGCGCTGGCTGGCCGGCCAACTCGCGCAACTCGAAGCCGCCCAGGTTTTTGTCGACAGCGTGGTTCCGTTGGCGCGGCCCGAGCCGCTGCAGCGCGGACATTTCCATCCATCAGACAGCGATCCCCAGCGGATGCTGCTGAGTTGGAGCGGTCCCGACGGGGTGGCTGAACTGCTGCTCGAAGGCAATCTGACACGCCAGTTGTTGACGCCGCAAATGCTGCAGACCGCCCAATGGAGCGCCAGCCCGGCCGTCGCAGCAAGGGCCGAACAATGGCTGGGTGCGCCGGTGAGCGTGCTGACCAACGCCCAGCGCGCGCTGCGGTTGATCGAGAGCAGCTGGAATTTGCGTCAGTTCGAGCTCGCCCCGCGTACCCGGGGGGTACGCGCCTTGCGGCAACTGCTGCGCGGCTTGATGCGTCCGAACTGGCGGCCGGTACGCTGGGGGCTGGCTGGCCTGATCGTGGTTCAATTGCTCGGCCTGAATTTGCTCGCCTGGCGACAAAGTCAGCAATTGAAGCAGCAGCGTGCCGCCATCGACGCCACGCTGACCAGCAGCTTTCCGCAATTGCGCGCCATCCTCGACGCACCGCTGCAGATGCGGCGTGAAACCGAAAAACTGCGGGTCAGTGCGGGCCGACCCGGGGAACAGGATATGGAAACGCTGCTGGCTGCGGCCGCAAGCCGCTGGCCCGTCGAGCGCACGCTGGAGGCATGGTCCTTCGAGGCCGGCCAGTTGCAACTCTCGGCCAAGGGCTGGAACGAAGCACAGGTCCAGCAATTCAGCCAGCAGTTGCGCAGCGATGGCTGGCAGATCGATGTCAGCGGGGACCGCGTCAACATCAGCCAGGCAGCGCGCAACAACCCGGTCAAACCATGAAGCAGGCCAGAACTTCAAACCTTCAGCAGCTCAGGGGCCCGCTGCTTGCACATTGGCAAAGCCTGGGCGAACGTGATCGCCTCGTCTTGCGTCTGGCCTTCACAGGGCTGGCGCTGCTGCTGGTCTGGCTGCTGGCGCTGCAACCGGCAATGCGCGTTCTGCGCGAAACGCCGGCGCAACTCGACGCCGCCGAGCTGAGCTTGCAACAGATGCAGCGACTGGCGCTCGAAGCGAACGAACTTCGCGCCGTGCCTGCGGTCAGCGCCGAGCAGTCGATGCAGGCTTTGCAAGCGGCCAGCCAATATCTCGGTCCCCAGGCGAGCCTGACCATTCAAGCAGACAGGGCGGTGCTGAGCTTCAGCGGCATCGCCGGTGCGGCGCTGCAAGCCTGGCTGATCGAGGTGCGCAGCGCGGCCAGAGCCAGACCGATACAAGCGCAGGTGCAACGCGGCCCGAAAGGCTATGACGGCAGCATCACGCTGGATCTGGCGGGAGCTGCGCGATGATCCGGGCGCCAGCCCGAGCAAGCCGGCAGACAAGACCTGGCGCAGGCCTGGGCTGGAATCTGGCCGCCGCGCTGCTCGGCATGATGCTCGCTGTGGTCATGTTCGCCCCCGCCAGTTGGCTGGCCCGCGCGGTGGCTTCAGCCAGCAATCAGCAGCTCTTGATCACCGAGACGCGCGGCACCGTCTGGAACGGTAGCGGCATGCTGGTGCTGACCGGCGGCAGTGACAGCCGTGACGCCAGCATCCTGCCAGGCAGATTGAGCTGGTCTATCGGTTTGAGGACTTCCGGTTTGCTGCTGCGCGCCAGCCAGGCCTGTTGCATCAATGGCGAACTGCAAATGCTGCTGAAGCCTGGCCTGGGCCGGGTGGAGATCACGCTGTCGAACCAGGCCGACTGGCTGGCTCGATGGCCCGCCGCTTGGTTGGCGGGATTGGGAACACCCTGGAACACGCTGCAACTCGGCGGCTCGCTGCGCCTTTCAGCACAAGACTTGAGTGTGAAATTTTCCCAGGGACATTGGCGCCAGTCCGGCCAGATCGACATCGAAATGAGCAATCTGTCTTCACGCTTGTCGACACTGGCACCGCTGGGCAGCTACCGCTTGCGAATCACTCCAGATGCCGGCAATTCGGGCGCCAGCAGCATCAGCTTGTCGACTTCGGACGGTGCGCTGCTGCTGTCAGGCCAGGGCAGCCTGGGAGGCCCGGGAAAAACCTATTTCAAGGGTGAGGCGGCAAGCGCGCCCGGCCGTGAAACCGCCTTGAACAATCTCCTGAACATCATCGGACGGCGCCAAGGCGCACGCTCCGTCATATCGATTGGATCAGCATGACTCCGCGTAATGGATTGCTTCGCCTGAAGGCGATACGGCAGAAACCGGCAATATTGGCGCTGGTCTGTGCAATATCGGCCATGCCATTGCTGGCCGCCGAGACAGCGCCGGCCGCACCGAACCCCGCGAAATCCCCTTCGCGTCCGGCCTTGAAATCACGCACGCCGGTGACGCTGAATTTCGTCAACGCCGACATCGAAGCGGTGACACGTGCGATCGGCGTGATGCTCGACCGCCAAATCATCATCGACCCGCGGGTCAAGGGACAGGTCACTCTGTACAGCGAACAGCCATTGAGTGTGAATGAGGCTTATCTGAGCTATCTCGCAGCCTTGCGCGGCCTGGGCTTCACCATGGTCGAGAACACCGGCATGCTGAAGTTGATCCCGGAGGCCGACGCCAAATTGCAGGCCGGCTCGGTGGTGGTAGGAACCGCCAAGCAGCGCGGCGACCAGGTCGTCACGCAGATTTTCCAGATCAATTTCGAGAACGCCAATAATCTGGTCGCCGTGCTGCGGCCGCTGATCAGCCCCAACAACACGATCAATGCCAACCCCGGCAACAACAGCCTGGTGATCACCGATTACGCCGAAAACCTGCAGCGTCTGGGCAAGATCATCGCAACGCTGGACCAACCGGGCAGCACCGACATCGAGGTCGTGCCGCTCAAACATGCGATCGCCTCGGATCTCGCCGCGATGGCGCAAAAGCTGACCGATAGCGCGGGGGCTACTGCTACGCCGGGTCAACCGTCCGGCAATGTCACAGTGCTGGCCGACCCGCGCAGCAACAGCCTGATTCTGCGCGCCGCCAATCCGGCGCGTCTGGCCGCGGCAAGGACTTTGGTCGAGCGCCTTGACCGGCCATCAGCCGAGAGCGGCAATATCCGCGTCGTTTACCTGAAGAACGCCGATGCGGCCAAGCTGGCGACAGTGCTGCGCGCGGCCTTCAGCAGCAGTGCCAGCGGCGCTTCTTCTTCAAGCAGCACACCCGTTCCGCCAACCCCGACTGCGGTGGCGCCGGGCGGGGCATCGACTGCGGCAACCACACCGGTGTCGGCCTCGCAAGGCCCTTCAACCGGCGGTTTCGTGCAGGCCGACCCTTCGACGAATTCACTGATCATCACTGCATCCGAGCCCATGTATCGGCAGATCCGCGGCGTCATCGACCAACTCGACCAGCGCCGCGCCCAGGTCTATGTCGAGTCGATGATCGTCAAGGTCGACGCCAGCAAGGCCGCCCAGTTCGGCGTGCAATGGCAAAACCTGTTCGGGGCCAAGGGCGACAGCAGCATCACCGGACTGGGGACGAATTTCGGCACCGGCAATGCCAATATCGTCAACCTTTCGGCCGCCACCGCCCAGGGCTCCAGCGGCATTGCCAGCGCAGTCTCGGGTGGCGTCACGGCCGGCCTGAATATCGGCTTGCTGAAAAAAGTCAGCGACTTCTACACACTCGGCGCGATCGCCAATTTCCTGGAATCGCAATCGGGCGCCAACGTGCTTTCAACACCGAATCTGGTGGCACTCGACAATGAGGAAGCGAAGATCGTGATCGGCCAGAATGTGCCTTTCGTGACCGGCTCGTTCACCAACACAGGAGCTGGCACTGGCGGCGCGGTCAACCCGTTCCAGACGATTGACCGCAAGGATGTGGGTCTGACCCTGCGCATCCGCAGCCAGATCGGCGAAGGTGGCACGGTACGGATGACGGTGTTCCAGGAGAACTCGTCGGTCGTTCCCGGCCTGTCGAGCAGCGCCGGCCCGACCACCGACAAGAGCTCGATCGAAACCACGGTGGTCGTCGACGACGGCCAGATCCTGGTGCTCGGCGGATTGTTGAAGGATGAATACACCGATGGCGAGGACCGGGTGCCCGGCCTTGCCGCGATTCCCTTCGTCGGCAACTTGTTCAAGAGCGAGAACCGCAAACGGGTCAAAACCAACCTGATGGTGTTCCTGCGTCCGGTGGTGATGCGCAACCAGCAGTCGGCCGACCAGTTGACCCTCGATCGCTACGAGACCATCCGCGCGCTGCAGCAGGTCAGTCAACCCAAGCCGAGCGCAATCCTGCCCGATACCGGCACGCCGCTGCTGCCTGCCGGACCAGCGACACCGGCGGGCGGTATCAGTACGCCGCGCACCACTGCACCGCAATGAGCTGAGCATGCGCTACCCGCTTCCCTACGCCTTTGCCAAGGCCCATCTGGTGCTGCTTGAAGACGATGGCAGCAGCCTGGTTTTGTGGGCGTCGCCCGAAGTCAGCCTTTCGACCTTGTCCGAAGTGCAACGGCAATATGTCATCGATCGCCTGGAAAAGGAAGCCGGGGCGACCTTGGCTGAACGGATCAGCGCGGCCTATGCCGGCAGCGAATCGAGCGCCGCGGTGGTCGTCGGCGAGGTCGAAAGCGCGATCGACCTGTCGCGGATGATGCAGGATCTGCCGGCAGTCGAAGACCTGCTCGAAGCCGCCAACGATGCGCCGATCATCCGCATGTTGAATGCCTTGCTGACCCAGGCCGCCAAGGATGGCGCCAGCGACATCCACATCGAACCCTATGAGCGCGCCAGCTCGGTGCGCTTTCGCGTCGATGGCACTTTGCGCGAAGTCGTGCAGCCCAATCGCGGCCTGCATGCTGCGCTGATCTCGCGGCTGAAGATCATGGCCGAGCTTGACATCGCCGAGAAGCGCCTGCCGCAGGACGGACGCATTTCGCTACGCATCGGCGGCCGCGCGATCGATGTGCGCGTTTCGACCTTGCCTTCGGCCCATGGCGAGCGCGCGGTGCTGCGTTTGCTCGACAAGACCGAATCGAAATTCACGCTCGAAGGCCTGGGCATGAACGGCGAGTTGCTCGCCTCGTTCCAGCGCCTGGTGCAACAGCCCCACGGCATCGTGCTGGTGACCGGCCCCACCGGCAGCGGCAAGACCACCAGCTTGTATGCCTCGCTGCAGACCGTCGATACCGGCACGACCAATGTGCTGACGGTTGAAGATCCGATCGAATATGAGTTGCCCGGCATCGGCCAGACCCAGGTCAATGCCAAGATCGACCTAAGCTTTGCCAAGGCGCTGCGCGCCATCCTGCGCCAGGACCCGGATGTGATCATGATCGGCGAAATCCGCGACCATGAAACCGCCCAGATCGCGATCCAGGCTTCGCTGACCGGACATCTGGTGCTGGCCACTTTGCACACCAATGACGCGCCCAGCGCAGTCACAAGGCTGACCGACATGGGCATCGAGCCCTTTCTGCTCAGTTCGAGCCTGCTTGGCGTGCTCGCACAGCGTCTGGTGCGCAAGCTTTGCGTCTTGTGCAAACGCATCGATGCCCAGGGCCGCTACCAGCCGGTCGGCTGCGATGCCTGCGCCCGTACCGGTTACAAGGGCCGCACCGGCGTCTATGAGCTGATGGTTGCCGATGAGAAGGTGCGCGGACTGATCCACCAGCGCGCACCCGAGACCGAATTGCTGCTGGCAGCAAGGGCCGCCGGTCTGCGTTCGATGCGCGAGGACGGTGAGCATCTGGTTGCGCTGGGGATCACCAGTTCGGCCGAGCTGTTGCGGGTCACGCGCGAGTAGCCATGCCCGCGTACAAATACGAGGCGCTGAGCGCTGCTGGCCAAGCCAGCAGCGGCATGATCGAAGCCGACAACCCGCGCGCCGCCCGGGCGATGCTGCGCGCCCAGGGCCTGGTGCCGCTGTCGATGCTGGCGGTGCAACAACATGGCCAGGAATCGGAAAGCCGCTTCAAACGCCGCGTTTTCAGCGCCACCGCGTTGGCTGTCTGGACGCGTCAACTGGCTGGCCTGGTCGGCTCGGGCCTGCCGATCGAACGCGCCTTGACTGCTCTGGCCGATGAGAGTGAAGACTCGCGCATCGCCGAGTTGCTGTCGCAGCTGAAGGCCGAAGTCAATGCTGGCTCGACCTTTGCCCGTGCCCTGGGCAGCGCGCCGCGTGAATTCGATCCCGTTTACCGCGGCGTGGTCGCTGCCGGCGAGCAAAGTGGCGCCCTGGGTCAGGTGCTGGAGCGGCTGGCCGAAGATCTGGAAGAACGCCGCGATCTCGCCGCCAAGCTGATCGGCGCGATGGCCTATCCGGCGATCGTGTCGCTGATCGCCTTGCTGATCGTGATTTTTCTGGTCACTTATGTGGTGCCGCAGATCGCCACCGTCTTCACCAGTTCGAAGCGCGCCCTGCCCTTTCTGACCGTCAGCATGCTGGCAATCAGCGCCTTCGTGCTCGAATGGGGCTGGCTGATGTTATTGGCCGTCATCGGCGCAGCCACCACGCTGTCCTGGGCCTTGCGCCGCGAGGCATTCCGCCAGCGCTTCGATGCGGCCTTCCTGAAATTGCCGCTGCTCGGCCGGCTCGCGCGGGGCTATAACGCCGCCCGCTTTGCCGGCACGCTGGCGATGCTGGCCGGGGCTGGCGTGCCGATCCTGAAAGCCCTGCAGGCTGCGGCCGAGACGCTTTCGAACCGCGCGATGCGGGCCGATGCGCTCGACGCTCTGGTGCAGGTCAGGGAAGGCGCACCTCTCGGCGCGGCCCTGGCCGGCAAGAAGCGTTTCCCGGGCTTGCTGGCGATGTTTGCCAGGCTTGGCGAGCAGACTGGCCAGTTGCCACAGATGCTCGAGCGTGCGGCGCGTCAGCTGAGCGTCGAAGTGCAGCGCCGTGCGATGGCCGCAGCGACCTTGCTCGAGCCGCTGCTGATCGTCGCAATGGGCGCGGTGGTGCTGCTGATCGTGCTGGCGGTGCTGCTGCCCATCATCCAGTTGAACACCTGGGTCAAGTAGGCAATGCCGGCCACGCTCGAAGGACAACTGGTCGTCGCGATTTCATCCCGCGCATTGTTCGACTTCGAGGAAGAGAACCAGTTGTTCGAAGCCGGCGATGACCGGGCCTATATGGAACTGCAACAGCAGCGGCTCGATCTGCCGGCCAAACCCGGTGTGGCTTTCTCGCTGGTCAACAAGTTGCTCGGCTTCAACCAGTCTGGCCGGAATCGGGTCGAAGTGGTGGTGCTGTCGCGCAATGACCCGGTCTCGGGCATGCGCGTGTTCCGCTCGGCCGCACATTACGGCCTGGCGATCCAGCGAGGCGTTTTCACCCGCGGCGAATCGCCCTGGCGCTATCTGGCGCCGCTCAAAGCGCAGCTGTTCCTGTCAGCCAACGATGCCGATGTGCGCTCGGCCTTGGCTGCTGGCGTGGCCGCTGCGCGGGTTTTTCCAGAATCTGCCCAGGCTTCAAGCGCGCATCCGGATGAAGTCCGCGTTGCCTTCGACGGCGATGCGGTGCTGTTCTCCGACGAAGCCGAACAGGTCTTCCAGCGCGACGGGCTGGATGCCTTCCAGGCCCATGAAACAGCCCGCGCCAGATTACCGCTGGCCGCCGGGCCGTTCAAGCCGGTGCTTGAAGCGCTGCACCAATTGCAGCAGCAGCCCTCTGAGCGGATGAAGATCCGCACCGCCCTGGTGACCGCCCGCAGCGCCCCCGCACATGAGCGCGCGATCCGCACCTTGATGGACTGGAACATCGGAATCGATACCGCGATGTTCCTAGGCGGTCTGGCCAAGGGCGAATTCCTGCGCGAATTCGAACCCGATTTCTTCTTCGACGACCAGGCCGGCCATATCACGAACGCCAGCATCCATGTGCCTTCAGGCCATGTGGCGTCGGGCATCTCGAATCGCTGAAAGCCAGGCGCCAACTGAGGCGACCTGATCTCTTGGAAAGCCATTCCGTCCAAGGGTATCGGGTAAGTGAAGTAGCGAAGTAAAGGGGGAGACCCGGTCGCAGACCGGGTCGGAGGACATGAGCGTATTCGCTTACCCGATGCCCTGGGCTACTGCCACAAACCCTGGAAGTAAAAAAATGTTCAGCTCAACTCGACCCGCGCGAACTTGCGCTTGCCGACCTGGGCGACGAAGCTGCCGGCTTCGAGCTTCAGGCCTTTGTCGCTGATGGTCACGCCGTCGATCTTGACGCCGCCCTGCTCGATCATGCGGGTGGCTTCGCCGCCCGAAGCGACCAGACCTGCGGCCTTCAGCATCGCTCCGACGGCAAGCGGTGCACCGCTGAGCAAGACTTCGGGAATCTGATCCGGAATGCCGCCGCGGGCGCGGTGGTTGAAGTCGGCCTCGGCGGCATCGGCTGCAGCGGCGCTGTGAAATCTTGTGGTGATTTCCTTGGCCAGCATGACCTTGGCGTCCTTCGGGTTGCGGCCGGCTTCGACCTCGGCCTTCAGGGCGGCAATCTCGTCCATGCTCTTGAAACTCAGCAAGGTGAACCAACGCCACATCAACTGGTCGCTGATTGACAAGACCTTGGCGAACATTTGCGCGGCGGGCTCGCTGATGCCGATGAAATTGTTCTTCGACTTGGACATCTTCTCGACGCCGTCCAGTCCTTCCAGCAAGGGCATGGTCAGGACGCATTGCGGCTCCTGGCCATATTCCTGCTGCAGATGGCGGCCCATCAGCAGATTGAACTTCTGGTCAGTACCGCCAAGCTCGAGGTCGCTTTTCAAGGCCACCGAGTCATAACCCTGCATCAGCGGGTAGAGAAATTCATGCACAGAAATCGGTGTCTGAGAGGCAAAGCGCTTGGTGAAATCGTCGCGCTCCATCATCCGTGCCACCGTGTAACGGGCCGCCAACTCGATCATGCCGCGCGCGCCGAGCGGGTCGCTCCACTCGGAGTTGTAGCGGACCTCGGTGCGGGCCGGATCGAGCACCAGGCTGGCCTGGGCGTAATAAGTCTCGGCATTGACCTTGATCTGCTCGACGGTCAAGGGCGGGCGGGTGCTGTTGCGGCCGGAAGGGTCGCCGATCATCGAGGTGAAATCACCGATCAGGAAGATCACCTGATGGCCAAGGTCCTGCAACTGGCGCAGCTTGTTCAGCACCACCGTGTGGCCGATATGGATGTCGGGGGCGGTCGGGTCGAGGCCCAGCTTGATCCGCAGCGGTACGCCGGTGGCTTCGGATCTGGCCAGTTTTTGCAGCCAATCGGCTTCGGGCAAGAGTTCCTCGCAACCGCGGCGCGACAAGGCCAGCGCCGCCAGAACTCGATCGGTCACCGGGTAGATCGGCTTCTTGGTAGGGGCGGTAGAAATGCGCGATTCGGACATGGCAGCTGATGGGCTCCGGAAAAAGCCTTTGTTTATGGGGTTTCCTCGGCATTGACGCCGCGCTTGGGTCGGTATACTACGTGCTCTGCGGCGATTGCACCCTCCGCAAGGAGGGCTGCAAAGCCAGGCAATTCTAGTGGACATGATTTGTGGCCACCTGTTGCTGACCTCAGCCCGGCTGGGTGCGGTCAGAACTGTAAATCTCAAGGGCCCATAAAGCGTGACCGACTGGATCATGACCGTGAAACTGGCATTGGCGCGAGCCGAAGCCTTTGCCGCCCGGCATCCGCGCGGCTTGACCAGCGGCGTGGTCGGTTTGCTGAGCGGTTTTGCGATCACGGCCTTTGGTATCGCTCCGCTGGCCCCCGATGCCCGCAACCTGCCGCAGCAGACCGTGACTGAAAGCATTCAGTCCGCTGACCTTGAATCGCAACTGGCAGAGATCGCTGCGCAGAAGGTTGGCCTGAGCCGCAATGATTTCACCCGCAGCAGCGACACGATCGAAGCCTTGTTCAAACGCCTTGGCGCGTTCGATCCGGCCGCCGCACAGTTCTTGCGCAAGGACCCGCTGGCACGCCGGATTCTGCAGGGTCGTGCCGGCAAGATGGTGCAGCTGACAGCCGATGCATCAGGCAATGTGCAGAGCCTGGTCGTACGCTTCCAGGCCGACAAGGCCGAACAACTCAACACCCATTTCAGTCGCCTGAGCATCGAACGCCAGGCCAGCGGTTTCAGCTCGAAGCTCGAGACCGCCGCCTTGCAGTCGCAGATTCGCCTGGGCAGCGGCAACATCCGCAGTTCACTGTTCGCAGCCACCGACGAAGCTCGCATCCCTGACGCCATCGCCACCCAGATGGCTGATCTGTTCGCCGGCGACATCGATTTCCACCGCGAACTGCGCAAGGGCGACCGGTTTTCAGTGGTCTATGAAAATCTGACCGCTGACGGCGAAGGTGTCAATTGGGACAGCGCTGCCGGCCGCGTCATCGCCAGCGAATTCGTCAACAATGGCCGCAGCTACACGGCAGTCTGGTTCAAGGACAGCAGCACCGGCAAGGGCGGCTATTTCGGCCCCGATGGCCAGAGCAAGCGCCGGGCGTTTCTGGCCAGTCCGATGGAGTTCTCGCGCGTCACCTCGGGCTTTGCGATGCGCTTCCACCCGATCCTGCAATCCTGGAAAAGACATCTGGGCATTGACTATGGTGCGCCGTCCGGCACGCCAGTGCGCAATGTGGGCGATGGCGTGGTCGAGTTTGCCGGCTGGCAAAACGGCTTTGGCAATGTCGTCCATGTACGCCACAGCGGCGACCGCACCACCGTCTACGGGCATTTGAGCCGCATCGACGTGAAGAAAGGCCAGCGCCTCGACCAGGGCCAGCGTATCGGCGCGGTTGGCGCCACCGGCTGGGCCACCGGCCCGCACCTGCACTTTGAATTCCGCGTCAAGGGATCGCAACAGGATCCGCGCGTCATCGCCCGAGCCTCCGAGTCTGTGACCTTGCCGGCCACAGCAAAGGTCCAGTTCCAGCAAACCGTGGCCAGCATCAAGTCACAGTTGAGCGTAGCCCGGACCGTCGACGGCGGCGTCATCGGCGCCGATTAAGTCGCTGGCTTCAGGCCATGTCCGAGTTTTATATCGGCTTGATGTCGGGCACCTCGCTCGACGGCATTGATGCCTTGCTGGTGAGTTTCCCCCAGCCGGATGAAAGCGGCGCCATGCAGGTGCTGGCGCACAGCTTCAAACCCTTCGATCCCGAGCTCAAGTCAACCCTGCTGGCCTTGAACAGCCCCCAAGCAAATGAGTTGCATCTGGCCGCAATGGCCGGCAATCGCGTGGCCAGCGGCTATGCCGAACGGGTCAGGGAACTGCTGCAGATCGCCGACAAATCCGCGCAGGACATCAAGGCGATCGGCGCCCATGGTCAGACCATCAGGCATTGCCCAGGTCAGCAAGGTGGCTACACGATCCAGTTGCTCAACGGCGCCATGTTGGCCGAGCTTTCCGGCATCTCTGTCATCTGCGATCTGCGCAGCCGCGATGTCGCCGCCGGCGGTCAGGGTGCGCCGCTGGTGCCGGCATTTCATCGCGAACAGTTCGGGCAGGACGGCCGCGACCTTGCCGTTTTGAATATCGGCGGCATCAGCAATATCAGCCTGCTGGGGCAGGACGGCAAGACCATGGGCTTTGACTGCGGCCCGGGCAACTGCCTGATGGATGACTGGATCCTGGCAAGGCAGGGACTGGCCTATGACACAGGAGGTGCCTGGGCTGCCACTGGCGAGGTTCTGCCTGATCTGCTGAACGCCTTGCTGGCCGAGCCGTTTTTCGCCCTGCCGCCACCACGCAGCACCGGCCGCGACCAGTTCAACCTGGCCTGGCTGGCGCCGCATTTGCACGCTTCATTCAGGCCGCAGGATGTGCAAGCGACCCTGCTCGAACTGAGCGCAAGCAGCATTGCCGACAGCCTTCGGGGCTTCGGCCAGGGCAATGCCGAATTACTGGTCTGCGGTGGCGGCGCCCTGAATCTGCGATTGATGCAACGACTGCAGGATTTGCTGCCCAATCTGACCGTTTTGCCGACCGACAGCCGGGGTTTGCCGGTGATGCAGGTCGAGGCGGCGGCCTTTGCCTGGCTGGCGATGCGCTTCATGCGCAGGCTGCCGGGCAACCTGCCCGCAGTCACGGGGGCCAAGGGGCCGCGCATTCTGGGCGCTTTGTATCCGGCGTAAAAAAGCCGCCTCAAGGGCGGCAATTCAGGTCAAAAACGACTCAAGCCGAGAAGCTTGAACCGCAACCGCAGGTTGTGGTGGCGTTCGGATTCTTGATCACGAACTGCGCGCCCTGCAGGTCTTCCTTGTAGTCGATCTCGGCGCCTGCCAAATACTGCAAGCTCATCGCGTCGATCAGCAATGTGACGCCATTCTTGTGCATCTGCGTGTCGTCTTCATTGACCGCTTCGTCGAAAGTAAAGCCGTACTGGAAACCTGAGCAACCACCGCCCTGCACGAAGACGCGCAGCTTCAACTCTGGATTGCCTTCTTCAGCCACCAGATCACGCACCTTTTCCGCTGCGCTGTCGGTAAAGATCAAGGGCACCGGCATTTCGTCGGCATCAGCAACGATCGTTTCAAGAACTGCGTTCATAGGGACTCCTGTTTGAATGCCGCGCTTTCAAGCCGCGGCAAAACCCGTTTATTGCTCAATGATCCCATGCCGGATAGCCACCTGCATCTTTGTGGGTATTTTCCGGCGTTCCCAAAAGCAAACAAGGCCGCAAAAAGCGGCCTTGTTGCGATTTTGCCGCCAACGGGACCAGGCCCCGCAAGTGACAAATCGATCAGCGCTTGCTGAACTGCTTACGGCGACGAGCACCGTGCAGACCAACTTTCTTACGCTCGACTTCACGGGCATCGCGCGTCACAAAGCCTGCACGGCTCAGTTCGGGCTTCAGCGTCGCGTCGTAGTCGATCAGCGCGCGGGTGATGCCGTGGCGGATCGCCCCAGCTTGACCCGACTCGCCACCGCCGTGGACATTGACCTTGATGTCAAACGCTTCGCCATTGTTCGTCAACAGCAAAGGCTGCTTGGCGATCATGATCGAGGTCTGACGACCAAAATAATCACCAACGGCCTTGCCATTGATGACGATGAGCCCGCTGCCTTTTTTCATGAAGACACGAGCAACCGACGATTTACGCCGGCCAGTACCGTAGTTCCAGTTTCCGATCATCACCGCTCCTTAGATTTCCAGAGCCTTGGGCTGCTGAGCGGCATGCGGGTGGGAACCACCTGCATAGACCTTCAGCTTCTTCACCATGGCGTAGCCCAACGGACCTTTGGGCAACATGCCCTTGACAGCCTTTTCCAGAGCGCGCCCTGGATGCTTGGCTTGCATGTCCTTGAACTTGGTGGCATGAATGCCGCCGGGAAAGCCCGAATGACGGTAGTACACCTTGTCATTGGCCTTGTTGCCGGTGACACGCAGTTTTTCTGCGTTGATGATGACGATGAAATCGCCGGTGTCCACGTGAGGCGTGTAAATGGCCTTGTGCTTGCCGCGCAAACGGAGTGCCACTTCGCTGGCAACACGTCCGAGCACCTTATCGGTGGCGTCAATCACAAACCACTCGTGCGTCACTTCGGCCGGCTTGGCGCTGAAGGTCTTCATGAGTTACTTTCGAATGCTTGATTCTCCGATAGACGGAGTCAAGCGGTCGGATGGCTGAATAAGGTCTTTGCCTCGCATTCGGTGCCGCTTATCGACATCAGCAGCAGACCGGGTGAACCCCATCCAATACAGATCTCGCGACCTCTCACACCAAGCGCAAAGACTTCTTCCCCGCAGCCAAATACAGGAAAGCCGACGAGTGTAGCAGCAAGCAGGGCTTGCCGGAAGCTCAGCCGATAAAACTTCGCCTGATCGAGACCGCTTGCAGCGGTTACTATCAGGGTAATTACTTAGCTCTAGGCATGGGTTTCACAATGAATTCGAACCCGATCGACAAGAACGACAACATTCCAGCGACCTCGCCAATTGCCTCAGCGCTGAAACGGATCTCCTCCTGGGTCGCGATTCGCTCGCTGGCCAAGCGACACCGGCACCGTATCGCCCAGCACTTGCTGAGCCTGGATGAACATGACCGTTATCTGCGTTTCGGCTATCCGGCTGCCGACGAGCAGATCAAGCGTTACGCGCTGTCGATCGACTTTGATCGTGACGAGGTGCTCGGCATCTTCAACCGCAAACTGACGTTGATCGCGATGGCCCATCTGGCCTATGCCCCGGCGCCACAACGCGACGGACATCCGGCCATGGCGGAGTTCGGCGTCTCGGTCCTGAAGCCTGCGCGTGGACGAGGTTTCGGCGCACGCTTGTTCGAACGCTCCGCCTTGCACGCCCGCAACCGCGGCGTCGACACGCTGTTCATCCACGCATTGAGCGAGAACCTGCCGATGCTGAAGATTGCCCGCGATGCCGGCGCCAAACTCGAACGCGATGGCTCCGAAGCCGATGCCTGGCTGCGCCTGCCACCCGACACGATGACCTCGCATGTCGGCGAGGCCCTGGAGCGCCATATGGCCGAACTGGACTTCCAGTTCAAGCGCCATGCCCATGCGCTCGATGAGTTGATTGAGGGCGTGGGGGAGTTGAAGGGCCAGCTCGAAGACTCACATAGCGCGGCCAACCAGTAGTTCTCCGGGGATCAGCAAAGCTGCTGCGATACTGCCCAGGCTGACCTTCCAGCTTGATGCCGCCCCAATGACCCAGACCCCAGACTCAAGTTTCGGCCAGCTGACGCCCGAATTCATGCTCGATGCGCTCGAAGCGGCAGGACTTCATGCCGATGGCCGCATGCTGCAGCTGAACTCCTATGAAAACAGGGTGCTGCAACTGCATCTGGAAGACGCGCGCATCGCGGTGGCCAAGTTCTACCGCCCAGGGCGCTGGAGCGATGAGCAGATTCTTGAAGAGCATTCTTTTGCGCAGGAGCTGGCTGCGGCTGAGCTGCCAGTGGCCGCACCCTGGGTGCTGTCCAGCATGCAGGATGCCCTGACCCTGGCTGGAGATCCCGCCACCTTGGCCCATTTCGGCGACCAGCGTTTTGCCGTCACGCCGCGCCAAGGGGGCCGCTCTCCCGAGCTTGAAGACCCGGAAGTGCTGACCTGGATCGGGCGCCTGCTCGGGCGTATGCACAACGTCGGCCGCAGCCGCCAGTTCTTGCACCGCCTGCATTGGTCGAGCGCGAAGCCGGGCCGCGATGCAAGCGATTGGTTGATCAGCAACTCGAGCATTCCGCTGGAAATCTTTCCGGCCTGGAACGACATCGTGCAGCGCTGCCTGGATGCGATACAGCAGCATTTCGACGCCTTGCCGGGCTTGCAATTGCTGCGCCTGCATGGTGACTGCCACCCCGGCAACATCCTCTGGACGCCCGATGGCGGGCCGCATTTCGTCGACCTCGACGATGCGGTGATGGGCCCGGCGGTTCAGGACTTGTGGATGCTGCTGTCAGGCGATGCGCTGGCCGCACGCCAGCAACTCGCTTGCGTGCTCGAGGGCTATGAGATGGTGGCCGAATTCGACCGCCGCGAACTGACCCTGATCGAGCCGCTGCGCACCATGCGCATGATCCACCACAGCGCCTGGCTGGCCAAGCGCTGGGGCGACCCGGCATTTCCGCTGGCCTTCCCTTGGTTCGGCACACCCAATTACTGGAGCGATCAGGTCGCCAAATTGGGCGAACAACTAGAGCTGATGAAGCCGCCCGAGCCGGACCAGTTCATCGCCTTCGACGATGAAGTCTGGGATCCCGACGCGAATTTCAAGTAACCCTAGATTCGGTAGTAGGACACGGCCGAGTGGGCTACGATGCGGTGCGCTGGCAAGGCGCGCCGACGCAGTGGGCTGATGCCCACCAGGAGAAGCAACACAGCCAGCGTACCGTAGCGTGGCTCAATCGGCTGCGTAGCGTTCTCACCCGTTGGGTGAAGGCTGGCGGAGAGAGAAATCTCACAATAGGCATGAAGCCTTCGCGGCGGTGGGAAGCGGTCAACTGCCGGATCTAGGGTAATTCCGGCAATAACCTGCACTTGCCGGATCCGGCCGGGCGTCAAGCGCCCAGCCGCCGTCATCAGCCCATCAGCAGCGCATTGACCCGCTTGACGTAAGCCGCCGGATCTTCCAGATGGCCGCCTTCGGCCAGCATCGCCTGGTCAAACAGGACCTGGGCCAGATCGTCGAAATGCTCGCTCGCTTCGAGCTTGCGCACCAAGGCATGCTCGGTGTTGATTTCGAGCGTCGGCAATGAAGTCGGCGCTGCTTGGCCTGCCTGCTTCATCAAGCGCGCCAGATGACCGCTCATATCGCCTTCCTCGACGACGATGCAGGCCGGCGAATCGACCAGACGGGTACTGACGCGAACATCCTTGGCCCGGCCCTGCAGGGTCTGCTTGAGGCGTTCCAGCAAAGGCTTGAAAGCCTCGGCAGCAGCTTCAGTCTTCTTCTTTTCGTCTTCGTCCTGCAGCTTGCCCAGGTCGATCGCGCCCTTGGCCACCGATTGCAGCGGCTTGCCTTCGAACTCGTACAGATGCGAGAGCATCCATTCGTCGACGCGGTCGACCAGCAGCAGCACTTCGATACCCTTCTTGCGGAAGATTTCCAGTTGCGGGCTGTTCTTGGCAGCCGAAAGCGATTCGGCGGTGATGTAGTAGATCGCTTCCTGATCCACCTTGGCGCGCGCCAGATAGTCGGTCAGCGACACGCCTTCGTCAGACTGGGTCGAGGCGAAGCGCAGCAACTTGGCCAGTCGTTCCTGATTCTGTTGATCCTCGCCGACGCCTTCCTTCAGTACCGAGCCGAAATCTTTCCAGAAATCCTGATACTTGGTGCGCTCGGCAGCGTCCTCGCTATTGGCCAATGACTCGAGCATCGCCAGCACGCGCTTGGTCGAACCTTCGCGAATCGCCTTCACGTCGCGGCTTTCCTGCAGCAACTCGCGTGAAACATTCAGCGGTAGATCGGCCGAGTCGATCACGCCCTTGACGAAGCGCAGATAGACCGGCATCAAGGCTTCCGCATCGTCCATGATGAAGACGCGCTTGACATAGAGCTTGACGCCGCCGCGCTTGTCGCGGTTCCAGAGGTCGAAAGGCGCTTTTTTCGGGATATAGAGCAGTTGCGTGTATTCGCTACGACCTTCGACGCGGTTGTGCGTATAGGACAGCGGCGCTTCGCTGTCATAGCTGAGTTGCTTGTAGAAGTCTTCGTACTGTTCTTGCGTGATCTCGCTCTTGCTGCGCGCCCAGAGTGCCGAAGCCTTGTTGACGCTTTCCCATTCGTCAGACATCACCTGGGCGGATTTCTCGGCGTCCCAGGACTCCTTGCGCATCAGGATCAGCAGCGAGATATGGTCCGAATATTTGCTGATGATCGACTTGAGCCGCCAGGTCTTGAGGAATTCCTCCTCGCCTTCACGCAAATGCAAAGTCACTTTGGTACCACGCGAAGCTTGCGTGATCGCCTCGATCTCGTATTCGCCGGTGCCTTCGGAACTCCAGCGCATGCCCTCGTCAGCGCTCAAGCCCGCACGCCGGGATTCGACCGTGATGCGGTCAGCAACGATGAAGCCTGAATAGAAACCGACGCCGAACTGGCCGATCAGGTTGGCGTCCTTCTTCTGGTCGCCGCCGAGCTTTTCCATGAATTCGCGTGTACCGCTCTTGGCGATCGTGCCGAGATGGGCAATCGCCTCGTCGGCGCTCATGCCGATGCCGTTGTCGGCGATCGTGACCGTGCGCGCTTCTTCGTCAAAGCTGACCCGAACCTCAAGGTTGGGTTGATCCTCGAAATAGTCCGGGTGATCAAGCGCCTCGAAGCGCAGCTTGTCGCAGGCATCAGAGGCATTCGACACCAGTTCGCGCAGGAAAATTTCCTTGTTCGAATACAGCGAATGGGTGACGAGATGCAGAATCTGCTTGACCTCGGCCTGGAAGGAATGGGTCTGCTTTTTTTCCATGATCAGGTGTGTGTTTCCAATGGATTGAATTGAAGGGATGAAGCGTCCCGGCATCCGCCAGATGGGGCCGATGCCTCAGGCTTCAAGGCTGGGAGGGTCAGTAGGACAGGCTCAGCCTGGCCACATCGACGCTCAGCCGTGACTTGCCAAGCGCGCCGAGGGACGCAATTGCATAAGCTTGCGCCCAGACCGGGTCTGCAAAAACCGCCGGACCGACCGCTGCCGCGATGCCGAGGATCTTGTCGGCGATCAGCACCTTGCCCGAACCCCGCATCGGCTCGCAGCCGTTCTTGATGAACTGCTCGTCGAGCCATTTTCTGGCTGTTTCAAAAGCTGAAACTTCAGCGGCAGCAACCAGCAGATCGAATTGCTGATCCGGTCCGAATATGACTTTCACCTCACCTTGCATGGCTTGTTCCTCGCAGCGCGTCAGAGCGTCGATTCTGACTCATCTGCGGCTGGAGATGACCGCCTCGCTCAAGGTCTGCAACACCAGCAGCGAATCATCCCAGCCGAGGCAGGCATCGGTGATGCTCTTGCCGAACTCGAGCTTGGCCGGATCGTCCTTGCCGGGGGTGAACTTTTGCGCGCCGTCGTTCAGATGACTCTCGACCATCACGCCGAAAATACTCTTGCTGCCGGCCTTGATCTGGGCCGCGATATCGCGCGCCACCTCGATCTGCCGCAGATGCTGCTTGCTGCTGTTGGCATGCGAACAGTCAACCATCAAGGCCTGATTCAGCTTGGCAGCCGCCAGGTCCTTGCAGGCCGCGGCGACATGGGGGGCGTCGTAATTGGGCGTTTTGCCGCCGCGCAGGATCACATGGCAATCCCTGTTGCCGCGGGTCTCGACGATGGCCACCTGACCATTCTTGTGCACTGACAGGAAATGGTGAGCGCCGGCTGCCGCCTGGATCGCATCGGTGGCAATCTTGATATTTCCGTCGGTACCGTTCTTGAAACCGATCGGCGCTGACAGACCCGAGGCCAATTCACGGTGCACCTGGCTCTCAGTCGTGCGGGCGCCAATGGCCCCCCAGGAGATCAGGTCACCGATGTATTGCGGTGAAATCACATCGAGGAATTCAGAACCCGCCGGCAAGCCCAGGCGGTTGATCTCGAGCAGCAACTGGCGCGCGATGCGCAGGCCTTCATCGATGCGGAAGCTCTCGTCGAGGTAAGGGTCGTTGATCAGACCCTTCCAGCCCACTGTCGTGCGCGGCTTCTCGAAATAGACCCGCATGACGATTTCCAGCGTATCGGCATATTTTTCACGTTGCTTCTGCATGCGCCTGGCATATTCCACCGCAGCGGCCGGATCGTGGATCGAACAGGGCCCGATGATGACCAGCAAACGGTCATCCTCGCGCCTGATGATGCGCCGCACCTTGGCCCGGGTGCCGCTGATCAACTGCTCCATCGGCGTGCCGCGTATCGGGAAGAAGCGGATCAGGTGTTCCGGCGGCGGCAGCGGCGTGATGTCCTCGATGCGCTCGTCGTCGGTCAGACTGGTTCTGTCCTGTGGCGCGTAAAAGCGTTCGGCACTGGGCTCCGATGGAGCGGATTTGGCGGTCATGGCTATGAATCTTCTGGCTTGAATGGATGGTTTTTCGCTCGGGCCGAAAAAAAGCCGCCGGATCCAGGGATGCTCTGCGTAACTCAACGCGAGCGGGTGCGGTGCGGATCGGGATGGGATGCAAGGCGCATTTTGCGGCCAATAGTGCGTGCTATTGGCAATAAATGCAACGCTGCAGACCGCTCGAGGCCGCACTAGCACAAGCCGTGAGGGGTTATGAAGAGCATCCCTAGGTCCGGCGGCTGCAGCGATTTTAGTCCTGGGCGCTGGCCAGGCAGATTTTCAGGCGGTCCCGCCTACGGTCAGGCCGTCAATGCGCAAAGTCGGCTGACCGACGCCGACCGGCACGCTCTGACCTTCTTTGCCGCAGACGCCGACTCCGGTATCGAGCTGCATATCGTTACCTATCATCGTCACCCTTGTCAGCGCTTCGGGGCCGCTGCCGATGATCGTCGCACCCTTGACTGGATACAGGATCTTGCCGTTCTCGACCCAGAACGCTTCGCTGGCCGAGAAGACGAACTTGCCGCTGGTAATGTCAACCTGGCCGCCACCGAAGTTGGTGGCATAAATGCCCTTCTTGATGCTGGCGATGATTTCCTGCGGCTCGGCCTTGCCACCCAGCATATAGGTGTTGGTCATGCGCGGCATCGGCACATGGGCGTAGCTCTCGCGCCGGCCATTGCCGGTCGGGGCCACCTTCATCAAGCGCGCATTCATCGCATCCTGGATATAGCCCTTGAGGATGCCGTCTTCGATCAGGACGTTGCGCTGCGAGGCGCAGCCCTCATCGTCGACATTGAGCGAACCGCGCCGATCGGCCAGCGTGCCGTCATCAAGCACGGTGACACCCTTGGCAGCGACACGCTCGCCGATGCGGCCGGCGAAAGCACTCGAGCCCTTGCGGTTGAAATCGCCTTCCAGGCCATGGCCGATGGCCTCGTGCAGCAGCACGCCAGGCCAGCCAGGGCCGAGCACCACGGTCATCTCGCCGGCCGGCGCCGGGCGCGACTCCAGATTGGTCAAGGCCGCAGCAACCGCATGGTCGACATAGCTGGCAATCATCTCGTCGGTGAAATAAGCCAGGCCGAAGCGGCCGCCGCCGCCGCCTGAGCCGACTTCGCGCCGGCCATTGCTCTCGGCGATCACCGTCACCGACAAACGCACCAGCGGCCGCACATCGGCGGCCAGCGTGCCATCGGCGCGCGCAATCAGCACAATTTCATGCTCGGCCGCCATGCCCGCCATCACCTGCGCGACGCGCGGATCCTTGGCCCGGGCCATGCGTTCGGCGCGCTCGAGCAGCGCGACCTTTTCGGCACTGTCCAGACTGAGGATCGGGTCAGCCGGACCGTAAAGCGAGCGGCTGGCTGCGATCGAAGGCGTCGATGGGACTTTGACCTTGCGGCTCTGGCCTGCAGCGGCAATGCTGCGCACGGTCAGCGCCGCGTCCATCAAGGCAGCTTCGGAGATGTCGTCTGAATAGGCAAAAGCGGTCTTCTCGCCCGCCACTGCACGAACCCCTACGCCCTGGTCGATGCTGAAGCTGCCGCTCTTGACGATGCCCTCCTCCAGGCTCCAGCCTTCAGAACGGGTGGTCTGGAAGTAGAGGTCAGCATCGTCGACACGGTGCTCGGTGATCAGACGCAGGGCTTTGGCCAGCACCATCTCGCTCAGACCGTAAGGCTCAAGCAGATGGCTGCGGGCCGCAACCAGGCGGGCAATAGTGGGTTCGCGCGAAATCATGGCGGCATTGTAGGAGCGCCGCCTGTTTCCCGCTCGATCAAGCGCCCCGGTCCGCCATGGCCTGTTTCAACTGCAAGGCCTTGTCGTAAAGCCGGTTGCGCGAACTGCCGCTGATCTCCGCCGCCAAGGTCACCGCCTGCTTCAAGGGCAGCTCGGCCAGCAGCAGGCCCAGCACGCGCAAGGCCTCGGCCGGCAATTCGCCATCCGCCGCAGCTTCAAGCTTGCAGGCATGCAGCACCAGCACGAACTCGCCGCGCTCGCGTTGCGCGTCGGCGGCCAGCCAAGCGGGCAAATCAGAAGCCAGCGCGGTGTGGACAGTTTCAAACTGCTTGGTCAACTCGCGACAAACCGTGACCTTCTGGGTCGCACAGACCTCGGCCAGCAAATCGAGCAAAGCCTTGATCCGGTGCGGGGCTTCGAACAGCAGTTGGCTGCGCTGGCTGCCGCACAGGGCCAGCAGCGCGCTACGGCGCTCGCCCGCCTTGGTCGGCAGGAAACCGGCAAACTCGAAACCCTGCGCAACTGCATCGCCGGCCACGCTGAGCGCAGTCACGACGCTGCTGGCGCCGGGAATCGGCAGCACGCGCAAGCCGGCCGCTGCAACTGCGGCGACCAGCACCGCCCCGGGGTCGGAGATCGCTGGCGTGCCGGCATCGCTGACATAGGCTATGCGTTCACCCTGGCTGAGCCGCTGCACCACGGCAACGCTGGCGGCATGTTCGTTGTGCTGGTGCAAGGCGATCAAGGGCCGGTGCAGGCCCAGATGGTGCAGCAGGCCGCCGCTGACGCGCGTGTCTTCGCAGGCCACCGCATCGACCAGGCCCAGCACATGGACAGCGCGCAGGCTCAGATCGGCCAGATTGCCGATCGGTGTCGCCACCACATAAAGCGTGGCTGCGGGATACTGTTGACCACCGGCTGCGGCTGCAGCCGCCTGCATCAGCAGGGAGGCATCAATGTTCAAGAAGGGCTCTCCCAGGATTAGCGGCAATGAAGCCGAAGGCCAAGCGCTGCGCTATCTGCAGCAACGCGGATTGCGTCTCGTCGAGCGCAATTATCGGGTCGCGGCCGGTCCGGGCGCGCCAGCCGGCGAAGTCGATCTGATTCTGTACGACCGCGAGGGCACCTTGGTCTTCGTCGAAGTGCGGGCACGTGCCGGCCTCACCCATGGCGGCGCGGCGGCCAGCGTGACAGCCGCCAAGCAACGCCGCCTGATCTACGCGGCCAGCCATTACCTGCTGCACCATGCTTCGCCGCCGCCCTGCCGGTTTGACGTGGTCGCCATCGACGGGGAAGCTGTCGAATGGCTGCAAGCCGCTTTTGATACCGGTTTATGATGCGGCCACATGCTAGAGCAACGGATCCAAAAGCAATTTTTCGAAAGCGCAGACCTGCTGTACCAGGTGGCGGAGACGCTTTCCCGTCCGCTGGCAGCAGCGGCGCAATTGCTGGTCGAGAGCATCAGCGGCGGTGGCTGCGTGCTGTGTTGCGGACAGGGGTTGTCGGCGCTCGATGCAAGCTATATGTGCGCAATGCTGGTCGGGCGCTTCGAGCAGGAGCGTCCTGGCTTGGCTGCCTGGAGCCTGGACGGCAAAGCCCATGGCAGCAGCGTCCCCGCAGCATTGGCGCGCCAGGTGCAGGTTCATGGCCATCCGGGCGACCTGCTGCTGCTGTTCGAAGCCCAAACCTCGAGTCATGCCAATTGGACGGCTGTGCTCGAAGCCGCCCATGACCAGGAGATGAGCGTGATCGCGCTGACTGGCAGCCAGGATGATGGGCTGCGCGCGCTGCTGCTTGATACCGATGTCCATATCCTCGTGCCGCACAGCCGCGCTGCCCGCGTGGCCGAGGCACAACGGCTGCTGTCACATTGCCTATGTGACGCAGTCGATCTGCAATTGCTGGGTGCCAGTGAAATCTGACCTCGGCCTGATTCAACTGAACGGGAATGCCATGAAACTGAAAAATATCCAGAACTGCCTCTTGTTGTTGAGCGCCCTGGCGGCCGCGATCGTCAGCAGCGCCTGTGCGCCGCTGGTGATGGGTGGCGCGATGGTCGGCAGCGCGCTGGTGGCGATCGATCGCCGCACAACCGGCACCCAACTGGAGGACGAAGGCATCGAATTCAAAGCCAGCGCGCGCATCCGCGAGCAACTCGGCGACCGCGTCCATGTCAATGTCAACAGCTACAACCGGTTGGTGCTGATCACCGGCGAAGCCAGCAGCGAAGCCGACCGCAGCGCCTTGACCGCCATCGCCAAGGGGGTCGAGAACGTGAACAATGTTCTCAACGAGACTGCCGTGATGGGTGCGAGCTCACTCAGCAGCCGTTCCAACGATCTGCTGATCGCCGGCAAGATCAAGACCAAGCTGATTAGCGCCCAGGATCTGGTCACCAACTCCTTTTATGTGGTGGTCGAACGCGGTAGCGTCTTCCTGCTGGGCCGCGTCACCGAACGCGAAGCCGGCCATGCCGCCGACATCATCCGCAGCGTTGGCGGGGTGCTGAAGGTCGTGCGCGCATTCGAGATCATCAGCGAGGAAGAGCTCGCACGCATCGCGCCCAAGCCCAGCCCGGCGAAGTGATCAAACGAGCCTTTTGATCAGGCTCGAAGTATCCCAGCGGCGCCCGCCCTGCTCCTGCAGATCGGCATAGAACTGGTCAACCAGGGCGGTCACCGGCAAACGCGCGCCATTGCGGCGCGCTTCGTCGAGCACCAGGCCCAGGTCCTTGCGCATCCAGTCGACGGCGAAGCCGAAATCGAATTGCTGCGCGACCATGGTCTTGCCACGGTTATCGAGCTGCCAGCTCTGCGCTGCGCCCTTGCCGATCACGTCGAGCACCTGGCGCATATCCAGGCCCGCGCGCTGACCAAAAGCGATCGCCTCGGACAAGCCTTGCACCAGCCCGGCGATGCAGATCTGGTTGACCATCTTGGCCAACTGGCCTGCGCCCGATTCACCGACCAGGGTCACGGCTTTTGAAAACGCCATCGCGACCGGCTGGATCGCCGCAAACGGGGCGGCATCACCGCCGCACATGACGGTCAACGCGCCATTGACGGCGCCGGCCTGACCACCCGACACCGGTGCGTCGACAAAGTTCAGGCCCAGGGCCAGCGCGGCAGCATGGAGTTCGCGCGCGACTTCGGCCGATGCGGTCGTGTGGTCGACAAACACGGCACCGGGCTTCATGCCGGCGAAAGCACCGCTAGCGCCCAACACGACCGAGCGCAGATCGCTGTCGTTGCCAACGCAGGCGAAAACGATGTCGGCACCGTCAGCCGCTGCAGCCGGCGTGGCGGCATTGGCGCCGCCATAGGCCTTGACCCAGGCCGCGGCTTTTTCAGGGCTGCGGTTGTAGACCGTCACATGGTGACCGGCACGGGCCAGATGGCCGGCCATAGGCGCGCCCATGACCCCAAGACCAAGGAAGGCCACCTTTGCGGGTGGGACGGTTTCGTAGTTGCGTTCGTTAGTATTCATGCCGCAACTCTATCCGAAACCACAAGTTTCATCCTGTCGTCGCAGAATGGATTCAAGCCGGAAAGTTGTCGGGGAATTTGGCCTTGCTCCTGGCCTCGGCAGCGCTGATCAGCCGGCGCTTGACCAGCTCGGCCAGATTCTGATCCAGCGTCTGCATGCCCTGGCTGTTGCCAGTCTGGATCGCCGAATACATCTGCGCCACCTTGTTCTCGCGGATCAAATTACGGATCGCCGAGTTGCCCAGCATGATTTCATGCGCCGCAACCCGCCCCGATCCATCGTGCAGCTTGCACAGGCTTTGCGAGATCACCGCCACCAGAGACTCTGACACCATCGCGCGCACCATCTCTTTCTCGGCCGCCGGGAACACGTCGACGATCCGGTCGACCGTCTTGGCAGCGCTGCTGGTATGCAGGGTGCCAAAGACCAGATGCCCGGTTTCGGCCGCAGTCAAGGCCAACCGGATCGTCTCCAGATCGCGCATCTCGCCGATCAGCACGGCATCCGGGTCTTCACGCAGGGCCGAACGCAGCGCGTTGGCAAAACTCAGCGTATGCGGCCCGACCTCGCGCTGATTGACCAGGCATTTTTTCGATTCATGGACGAATTCGATCGGATCCTCGATCGTCAGGATATGGCCATATTCGTTTTCATTCAGATGGTTGACCATCGCCGCCAGCGTGGTCGATTTGCCCGAGCCGGTGGGCCCTGTTACCAGCACCAAGCCGCGCGGCCGCAGCGACAACTCGCCAAAGACCTTCGGCGCGTTCAATTGTTCGAGCGAAAGGATCTTCGACGGAATGGTCCGGAACACCGCACCGGAACCGCGGTTCTGGTTGAAGGCGTTGACGCGGAATCGTGCCAGCCCCTGGATCTCGAACGAGAAGTCGACTTCCAGCGCCTCTTCGTAATGCTTGCGCTGCGTATCGTTCATGATGTCGTAGATCATCTCGTGCACCTGTTTGTGCTCGAGCGCTTCGACATTGATGCGCCGCACATCGCCGTTGACACGAATCATCGGCGGCAGGCCCGCCGAGATATGCAGGTCGGAAGCCTTGTTCTTGACCGAAAATGCCAGCAGTTGTGTGATGTCCATATTCAGACCTGAAAGCCCAAAGCCATTATGGCGACGATCCCCGAAAACCTTAACGACACCCTGACCCGGATTGAGGCGGCATGCCGGGCTGCCGGCAGGCCAGTCGACAGCGTCGCCTTGCTGGTCGTCAGCAAGACCCAGGCAGCGGCTGCAATCCGCCAGGCTCATGCCGCCGGCGCGCGCAGCTTCGGCGAAAACTATGTCCAGGAAGCGCTCGACAAGATCGCCGCCCTGGCTGACCTGCAGCCTTCGATCGAATGGCATCTGATCGGCCCGCTGCAAAGCAACAAGACGCGCGTCGTGGCGGCCAGCTTCGACTGGGTGCATTCGGTCGACCGGCTGAAAACTGCCCAGCGCTTGTCAGAACAGCGCCCTGCCCACCTGCCACCGTTGAACCTTTGTCTGCAGGTCAACATCAGCGGCGAAGCCAGCAAGAGTGGCTTGTTGCCTGCCGACTTGCTGCCGCTGGCGCTGGCTGTTGCGGCATTGCCGCGGGTCAAGCTGCGCGGCCTGATGGCGATCCCCGAACCGGCCGGCAGCTTCGAAGCACAGCGTGCGCCACACCGGGCCTTGCACGAGTTGCTGCTGCGCTTGAATCAAGCCGGGCTCGGGCTCGACACCTTGTCGATGGGCATGAGCGCCGACCTCGAAGCCGCCGTGGCCGAAGGCTCGACCCTGGTGCGTGTCGGCACAGCGATTTTCGGCGCCAGGCCGGCTTGACCTGCTGACCGCCTAGCGCCCGGCAAACTTGCCAGCGCCAGCAACTTGCCGACAAATCCGGCGCCGCTGAGAATCAAAATCTTCACCGGGGCTGGCTTGTTGTCGATGCCTTGCAGGCCTGCAACCAAGCCAGACCGGCGCTGGTTCCGGCGCGTGGCCGGTACTCGCAGCCGATATAGCCTTGCCAGCCGAGCAGGTCGAGCTGTTCGAACAGATAGGGGTAATTCAGCTCACCCTGATTGGGCTCATGCCGGTCGGGTACGCCGGCGATCTGCAGATGCCCGACCCGGCCAGTCGGCAGGTATTGGCGCAGCTTCATCGCTACATCGCCTTCGACGATCTGGCAATGGTAAAGATCCATCTGCACCTTCAGATTGGGCGCGCCGATCTGCTCGACGATTTGATGCGCCTCGCCCTGACGGTTCAGCAGATAGCCGGGCATGTCGCGGGTGTTGATCGGTTCGATCAGCAAGTCGAGCCCTGCTGACGCGGCCTCGCGCGCCGCCCAAGCCAGATTCTCCAGATAAACCTCGCGCAATGCGGCGCGAGCGATACCCGCAGGCATCAGCCCGGCCATCACATGCAGGCGCGGGCATCGCAGCGCCAGCGCGTAGGGCAAAGCCTGCTCGAGGATGCCGCGACGGAACTCATCGCGTCGCTCGGCCAGACAGGCAATGCCGCGCTCGCCGCCAGCGAAGTCGCCGGGTGGCGCATTGAACAGCACTTGCTGCAGACCGTTGTCGGCCAGACGACTGGCGATCTCGGCTGGCTCAAAGTCATAGGGAAACAGGAACTCGACCGCCTCGAAGCCATCGGCGGCGGCGGCGGCAAAACGATCGAGGAAGGCATGCTCCGGGTACATCATCGACAAATTGGCGGCAAAGCGCGGCATGTTCAGCCCCTCGCGCCAAAAGCGCTGTGAAGTCCTTCGATGGTTGCTGCTGCCAACACAGCGACCCGGCCCTGCGGGAGCTTGGCATCGGTAAATGGCGGGTACAGGGCATCGCCTTCGATGAAGCTGGTGCCACTCGCCAGGGCCTGCAATGCAGTCGGGTAATCCCTTATGCGGTGATCGGTCATTGAATGTCCTTCAGCTTGCGCCAATCATCGCAGCGTAATATGGTCAAAACCTGCAGATGCTGAGATTTGATGAGATTGCTGCTGAATGACTTGCCAAGATTGTTGCTGCTTTGCTTGGGCTTGCTGGGGCAGGCGGCCCCGGCAGCACCGAAATTCGAAGACAACATTGCCCAGCGTGCGCTGGCCTGTACCGCTTGTCATGGCGAACAGGGCCGGGCTGCGGCTGACGGCTATTACCCGCGGCTGGCGGGCAAACCGCAGGGCTATCTGTACCGGCAGTTGCTGAACTTCCGCGATGGTCGGCGTCACTATGGCTTGATGACTGACCTGATCGATCCGCTCAGCGACGCTTACCTGAACGAGCTGGCCGGCTATTTTGCCGGGCTGCATTTGCCCTATCCGGCGCCACAGCTGTCGACCATGCCCAAGCCGGACCTGGAACGCGGCAGGCAGCTGGTCTTCAATGGCGACCCCGCGCGCAAGCTCCCGGCCTGCGTGTCCTGCCATGGCGGGAAGCTGACGGGCGCGCAGCAATTCGTCCCCGGCCTGCTGGGCTTGCCGCGCGACTATCTGAATGGCCAGCTCGGCGCCTGGCGCAGCGGCCAGCGCCGCGCCACAGCGCCCGACTGCATGGCGCAGATCGCCAGGCAGTTGACCGAGGACGAAATCAACTCGATTTCGCAATGGCTGGCGGCGCAAGCGATGCCGGCAGACACCAGGCCTGCGGCTGATCTTCCCGCCGCGCCCCCGGTCCGCTGCGGCAGTCTGCAATGAAGCGGGTCGGTCTTGCCCTGCTGCTGATGGCCCTGCTGATGTTGGCGGCGGTTTACCGGCTCAACCACTTCGACGAGGAGCCCCCCAGGATCAGCCCGGCAACTGACCCGGCGGCTGAAATCCAGCGCGGCGCCTATCTGGCCAAGGCCGGCAACTGCAGCGGCTGCCATAGCAAGCGTGGTGGCGATCCTTTTGCCGGCGGACGGGCGATACCGACACCGTTCGGCAGCGTCTTTTCGAGCAACCTGACACCCGACCCGGTGACCGGCATCGGCGCTTGGTCAAAGGACGATTTCTGGGCCGCGCTGCACAACGGCCGCAGCCGCGACGGCCGTTTGTTGACCCCGGCCTTCCCCTTTACCAACTACGCTTTGATGACCCGCGCCGATGCCGATGCGATCTACGCCTATCTGCGCAGCCTGCCCGCTGCGACCCAGCCGAATCGCCCGCATCAACTGCGTTTCCCCTACGACACCCAGGCCGCGATGGTGTTTTGGCGCGCGCTTTATTTCCGCCCGGCCGTCTATGTTGACGATCCGCAGCAGAGCCCGGCATGGAACCGCGGCGCCTATCTGACCCAGGGTCTCGGACATTGCAGCGCCTGCCATGCCGCCCGCAACAGCCTCGGTGCGACACAAGGCCATGGCGATTTTTCCGGCGCCATGCTAGCTGCGCTGGGCTGGTATGCGCCGTCGCTGCATGACAAGGCCGAAGCCAGCGTCGCGGCCTGGCCCAAACAAGCGGTCAAGGACTGGCTGCGCAGTGGCAGCAACGATCAGGCCAGCGCCCTGGGGCCGATGTCCGAGGTGATTCTGGGCAGCACCAGCCATCTGGCCGATGCGGATCTCGACGCGATGGCGGTTTATTTGCAGAGCCTGCCGCAGCATTCCATTGCACCCGAAGTCCAAATCCGCCGGCCTGAATTGAAGCTGCGCGAGCAAGGCAAACAGCTCTTCGCCGACCATTGCGCCGCCTGCCATGGCGAAAACGGCGAAGGTATCAAGGGTGCTTACCCGGCGCTGGCCGGCAACCGCCTGGTGACGATGAACTCACCGGCCAATCTGCTGCGCATCATTCAGCGCGGAGGCTTTGCGCCGGCCACTGCAGGCGTGCCGCGCCCGTTCGGCATGCCGCCTTTTGCCGGCCTGCTTGACGACCCGCAGATGGCAGCGCTGGCCAGTTATCTGCGCAACGCCTGGGGCAACCAGGCCAGCGATGTGCGCCCGCTCGATGTCCTGCATTTGAAAGCGCAAAGGATCGACTGACAAGACTGGGACAATCGCCGGCAAACACGAAAGAGAAAATGGCCATCCATTGGTTTCCCGGGCATATGAATTCGACCCGGAACGCAATCAACGAACGCATGAAAGCCGGGCTCGATGTGGTGATCGAGTTGCTCGACGCCCGGCTGCCCGGCTCGAGCGCCAATCCGCTGCTGGCCAAGCTGACCGAAGGCAAGCCGACGCTGAAACTGCTCAACAAGCAGGACCTGGCCGACCCCGAACGCACCGAGATGTGGCTGGCGCATTACAACGCAATGCCCGCCACAAGGGCGATCGGCCTCGACGCCAGCATCAAGGCGCCCGCCAAGGCCTTGATTGCCGCTTGCCGCGAGCTCGCGCCGCTGCGCGGTGGCATGGCCAAGCCGGTGCGGGTGCTGATCTGCGGCATCCCCAATGTCGGCAAGTCGACCTTGATCAACACCATCGCGGCCCGCCGCGCCGCCAAGACTGGCGACGAACCCGGCATCACCAAGCTCGAGCAGAAGATCGTGCTCGAAAACGATTTTTACCTCTACGACACGCCCGGCATGCTCTGGCCGCGCATCTCGGTCGAGCAAAGCGGCTACAACCTGGCCGCCAGCGGCGCGATCGGCCGCAATGCTTTCGACGAGGAAGAAGTGGCGCTGGAGTTGCTGAGCTATCTGCGCCGGCATTACGCCGGTCAGGTCGAAGAACGCTACAAGCTCGGCGGCGCCGAAGTCATCAGCGGCATCAGCAAGCTCAGCGATGAAGAGTTGCTGGCAGCGATCGGGCGCAAGCGCGGCGCGATGCTCAGCGGCGGACGCGTCAATATGCAAAAAGCCGCTGAAGTGCTGGTGTACGAATACCGCACCGCCACCTTGGGCCGCATCACACTCGAAACACCAGAAGAATTTGCCGTCTGGCAAGCCGCAGCCGAGATCGCCGAGACGCTGCGCAAGGAAAAAAAGAAGAAAAAAGGCGGCGCGACGGACCGTGAATAGCTTGATGAGGTGCGGCGAGCCAGCGCCCTACGCTTTCCTGTCGGCTAACTTCGTCAGACGATCAGTGATTCGATCCCCTTCATCTCCACCATTTGAAGGAGCTTTGCAGCCGCGCCACTTGGATGCTTGTTCGCTGTTGGGGATTCCCATTTCTGAACCGTCGACAGGCTGACATTGAGCCACGCAGCGAAAACCGATTGACTCATTTTGGCAATCACCGTTCGGATCTTCACAACCCTCTCAGGCGCATAGACCGGAGGAACCGCTCCAAGCAGTTTTGTTCGAGCCAGGTCGGATTTTGAGATCAACCCATAGGCACTCAAGTCAGCAATGGTTTCAAGCAATTCTTTGACCATTCGATCGTTTTCAACCGACTTTGGGTTCATTGCAAATCTCCAGTAAATTTCCGTCATCAATAAGTTGAGTCAGTTTTTTCGCATCAATTGCCTGCAAGCCGCGAGCGACTGTTTTGGCGAGATCCACGACCTCTTCAGAAAAGTCAGCGCCGGGTGTGTTCTTTTCTCGACCAACCAGAAAAAAGATCGCCATCGGGTGTCGTATGGCAACAAGGGTGCGGGTCGAACCGCTCTTGCCCCGCCCATCGATCGCTACTCTTTTCTTGCAGACACCTCCGCCCAAATCTGCCTCATACAAGCCTTGCTGAATTCCCCAAGCTGTCAAGCAAAGCGCTTGGGATGCTCTGAATGACTCGACGCGAGTGTGTGCAGAGCGGATCGGGATGGGATGCAAGGCGCGTTTTGCGGCCAATAGCGCGGGCTATTGGCAATAAATGCAACGCAGCAGACCGCCCGAGGCCACGCTCGCACAAGCCGTGAGGGGTTATGCAGAGCATCCCGTGGTCTTTCAGCACCTTCTTCGACCACCGGGCAAAAGACTTTGTCTTGAAAACTCTTTTTGGCAGCGACTCATCCATGGAATAACTATAGCATTTTGTGCTATAGATTGGTGGAGGTCATCTGTTTTCAGTCAGTCCGCATGCGAGCCGCCTTGGCGGCGTGGCAATCCATGTTGCCGCGTCGGCATGCCTCCTCGCAATGACGAATTCGACAGCATGGACCGCCACGGCCTACGGCCTCGCGCTGACAGGTGGGTTGGTGGCCCGATAGTCGGCATGCGCGGAGAAAGCCGCTGCCGTCAATTCGACATCCGCTCGGGCTATCCCGGCCTGCCTCGCGGCATCGGCCCAGCCGTCAACCGCGGTTGCGACTGCGTCAACGACTTGCCTGGCTTGGGCCGGCGAAAGCCCATAGAACTCCGCGGTCGACAAAACCGTCTCCAGGTTCGGGCGGTTGTCTGCATCGTCGATGTTCAACACGTGTTCCGCCTTGTCAATGTTCGGATTGACGTCGAACGCGGGTGAGAGCCGCCATCCGTTCGACCCCAGCACGAACCCGTGGTTGCGCAAATGGTCGTCCCTGTTTCCGACGGCCACGTTGAAAGCCACACGGCGGAACAACTGCTTCAGATCTTCATCCGTCTGCGCACCATCGCCCTTGGAACGCAGCCAATGCGCCAGCTCGAGGTAGCTGCTGCCTTCGCTCTGCTCCTTGCGCAGCAGGGTCAGCGCCGACGCATAGAACCTGCGCACCCCCTTGTCACGGTCAAAACGCTGAACGCAGAAGGTGCGGAACTCGTTGTTCAGCCGGAGCAACTTCGCGGCCGGAACGTCGATGCCCGCCTGGATCGCCAAACCGTGCAGCACATATTCCCAGGCTCCCACGTCCCGGTCATCGTCACGCGCCGGAAACTTGCCAATCCAGAGGGAGCCGTCGACCTCGGTAAAGTTCGCCTTGGGACGTGCTCCCCCGAGTGATGCACCTGGCGCGACCAAAACCGCCAGCCACTTCCGCAGTGCATCCAGGTCGTCGATGCGGCGGCTGCTGAGCTGATAGGCGACCGCCTCCAGCTCCAACAAGGTGGTGACCGGCGGCGCGGCCATCGGCTCATTACCCAGGAACTCCTTGGTTCCGGCAAGGCGCAAGCGCAGTGCGCCCTGGCGCGTGAAGTCCTGCACCCCGACGAGAAAATCCCATGCATACAAGGTACGCGGCGTGCGTCGCTCGTCTTTCGCGTGCAGTGCTTCACGGCGTTTCATCAGCGTTTGCCCCCATCGGTCTGGCGATGAGTCCAGGAACACGCCGAAGTTGCCCAGTTCCGGTTTCGGGAAAAAGGGATGTTCGTCCAGCGACAGGTCGGGGTCGAGTGCGAACGCGCGCGCGTCTTTCAGCCAGGCGCCGTCATAGCGAAAGCGTACTTGCCCGCGGTCGTGCGCGAGCGTGCCCACCAGGCACGCCGGCCCCAGGTCACAATCCAGCCAGATCTCAAGCACCTTACCTTGGCCGCTCATGACGCTTCTCCCGCTCCCACCGCTGTCGCCGGCGAAGGCTCGGAACCGGTCTTGCCGGAGGTGCGCCGCCGGCTCGGCAGCGACGGTGCGCGCTCCAACGCCAGGTCCTGCAGCTTGCGTCCGACCCTGTCGTCTGCCGCCAGCGCGTTGATATCGCCCTCCAGACCCAGCACAGCCAGCACGCGCAGGTAGGTGCCCAAGGTTGCGCCGGGGTCGCCGGTCTCCACCTTGTACAAGGATGTGCGGGAGATGCCGGAGCGCTGCGCCACCACCACCGCGCTGAGTTTGCGGCGCAGCCGGGCGAGCTTGAGACGCTCCCCGAGTTGGGAAAGCAGTCGTTGTTCCTGAGGAAA
>CAMDHE010000025.1 GCA_945898095.1 Roseateles toxinivorans
AGCACGCGCTATTGGCCGCAAAATGCGCCTTGCATCCCATCCCGGTCCGCACTGCACACATCCGCGTTGAGTTATGCAGAGCATCCCTAGCGGTCATACGAGCCTTTTCGCCAGCAAGGCGGCAATATCGGCATCCATTTCGGCCATGACTTCGTTATGCGAAAAATTCGGACGTGGGTCGTCAATGGCGGCCTGAATCTCGCTGGCCAGCCACTGGTTATAGGCTGCGGCTTCGTGCGCTTGGCGCATGGACTGGGCGCGGCTATCCCGGCTCTGTGTGACTTCCTTTTGGTCGGGGTTCCAGTGGGTTGCGTCGAGCTGAGCAGTGGCAATGCCAAGTTCACGCAACACGATCATTGCGGAATTCGGACTACCAAAGCGGCGCGGCTCGGAACTGCGTGCCTTCACCAAAAAACTTCTTGCCCGCTACGGGTGGCAATTTCCATGAAAAACCCGCTTCCGCTCGCTTTCAAGGTGACACCGACAACTCCGCCGGCACTGGCCGTGGCGCGTAACTGATCCAATGTGATGCTTTGCATGATTCAACCCTCTATCGCTCGGACGTAGTCCTATAGATTTACATACGCATGATCTATGGAAATCCTGCAAGGACAAGGGCTTGCGCGCTGCCCAAGACGGTGCGGTCGATGGCCAAGCATCCCGAAGGCGCTGTTTCACCCGACCAGGCCGTCGGCATGGGCATGAACAGCAATGCCAAGCAACTCGCTCAGAGCATCTGCCTGGAGTGGCTCAATGCGGCGCCTGCTTGAAGGCTTTGCGCGCCCATTTTTGCAAGCTGGGGCGAAGCGGCAAGAACGAACGGTAAGCGCCCTCGAACAACCATGACAGCGGTGGCCAGGCCGACAACCAGCCCAGCCAACGCCAGCCCGGGAATACCCGCCACATGCGGGAAAACGCCGCTGCACCGCTGAACAAGCGCCCTCGGCTGTCGCGCACATGAAAACGCGCCATGGCCGCCTCGCAGCTGAGCATCGCGCCCAGATCCTGCCCGGCGCTGACATCAACCCAATCGATCAACTTCGACTGCGGCAAGCGGCGATAAATGGCGATCTCGCGCTGACAAAGCGGGCAAGAGCCATCAAAGTAGACCGTCAAACCGGGCAAAGCGCCGCTCATGCGGCCAGATCCGCGCGCGCCAGCATTCGCCCTTGCCGATCCACCAAAAAGCCCTCGCCCAAGCCTGGGTAGGCCCCGGTCAAGCCGGTCATGATGACCTGGTGCGTGATCCAGACTTCCATGCGCCCGGCGGGCATCGCCAGCAAGCGTTCACGCAAGGCCTGTTGCTGAGCGGCCGGATCGCCCTGCCCGTCAAAGGTGGAATTGAGCGCAGACCAGTCTTCGAACTCCCCGAAAGCCAGGCGCGCGGTGTCCTGGCAGCGGCACCATTGGCTGCTGCGCACCGCAGCGGGCTTGATCAGCTTGGCCCGCATCCATTCGCCCAGCTTGCGCGAGGCTTGCCGGCCCGCTTCGCTCAGGTTGCGCTGAGTCTGGCATTGGCCGATGACGAAACCGGGCGGGTCACCCAGCCCCGGCTCGGTGGCGGCATGGCGAATCAGCAAGACGCCCCCCTCGCGCTGCCAAAGCCGGGCCAGGTCAGCCAGGGCGCTGGCGGGAACGTTGGCTGCAACAGCGGCCGACAGCGGCGCTGTCAAAACCATTGACAGGCAAGCCAGCCATTCGCGGCGGCTCAGTGGGCGGGGCAGAAGTTGACTCATGATGAATGCCGGCTGCTCAGGACAATTCGCCGGCGGCAATGCGGCGCAAGGCTTGCTCGAAAAACTCGACCGCTTGCCCGCCCGAAATCAAATGCTTGTCGTTGATGATGATGGCCGGCACCGAACGGATACCGGCTTGCGCGTAAAAACGCTGGCGCTCACGCACTTCATCGCCGAGGGCATCGCTGTCCAGCAGTTGCCGGGCAGCTTGCACATCGAGCCCGGCGGCGGCCACAGCCGCGAGCAAGACTTCGGCGTCTTCAATGCATTCAGCGCGGCCCTGGTAGGCCTGCAAAAAAGCTTTTTTCAGCGCGTGCTGCGCGCCATCGCCCTCTCCCGCGGCCCAGCAGAGCAGGCGGTGGGCGTTGAAGGTGTTGTAAACCCGACCCCGCCCGCCCGGATGAAACTCGAAACCCACCTCGGCGCCCCGCGCGGCAATGGTCTGGCGGATTTGCGCTTGCTGAGCGGGCGTCGAGCCGTATTTTTCAGTCAGGTGTTCGCCCAGATCCTGGCCGCCAGCAGGCATCTGCGGGTTCAACTCGAAGGGCTGGAAATGCAACTCTGCCTTGACCTCGCCGTTCAGGCGCTCGAGAGCCATTTCCAGCGCGCCCAGGCCCACGGCGCACCAGGGACAGGCAATGTCAGAGACGAAATCGATCTTCAGGTGGGTGCTCATGGCGGGCTTTCGGCAAGGCTGGGTAGAGGGGCAATGACGTATTTTCCGCGTGACAGCCGCTGTCCGCTGAAGGCCGAAAAAATGGCCAGTCCTGCAGAGGGGCGTCGCATCAAAGCGGTGTACTCACATAAGCCCTTGGAATTGCGCCCAGAGAAGCTCTCACCTTGGCAGAGCTGCGCTGCATCGGCGTCGCGCGATCATCATTTCCTTGCTTGCGATCGGGCAGGTTCCAGCGGTTTGTTATAAAGAGCCACCGCGCAAGTCATTCCGGCCAGCAGGCCGAAGTCATCAAGGATCCCCGTGAGTACAGAAAAGAAGTTCGCCTCCCAGGCCGACCTGGAAGAAAAGAAGGTCAGCTTCGTCAAGCTGTCCGAGCATGCTTATGCCTATACCGCCGAGGGCGACCCGAATACCGGCATCATCATCGGCGACGATGCGGTGCTGGTCGCCGATACCCAGGCGACACCGGCGATGGCGGCTGACGTGATCCGTCGCATCCGCGAGGTCACCGACAAGCCGATCAAGTACGTGGTGCTGACCCATTACCATGCGGTCCGCGTGCTCGGCGCCAGCGCCTACCAGGCGCAGCAGATCATCGCCAGCCAGGACACCTATGACCTGATCGTCGAGCGCGGCGAAGCCGACAAGGCCAGCGAAATCGGCCGCTTCCCGCGCCTGTTCAGCAATGTCGAGACGGTGCCGGCCGGCATGACCTGGCCGACCCTGACCTTCACCGGCAAGATGACGCTGTGGCTGGGCAAACTCGAGGTGCAATTGCTGCAACTCGGTCGCGGCCACACCAAGGGCGACACCGTGGTCTGGCTGCCGCAGGACCGCGTGCTGCTGTCGGGCGACCTGGTCGAGTTCGACGCCACGCCCTATGCGGGCGACGCCTATTTCAAGGACTGGCCGCAGACGCTGGCGAACGTCGCCAAGCTGGGTGCCCTGTCGCTGGTGCCAGGTCGCGGTCCGGCGCTGATCGGTGAGGCCAGGGTTGCGGCCGGCCTGCTCGCCACCGGCGGCTTCATCGCCGATGTGCGCGACAGCGTGGCTGCCGGAGTCGCTGCGGGCAAGGACCTGAACGCGGTCTACAAGGAAACTTTTGCCAAGCTCAAGCCCAAATATGGCCATTGGGTGATCTTCGACCATTGCATGCCGTTCGACGTGACAAGGGCCTATGACGAGGCGACGCAGTTCCCCGACCCGCGCATCTGGACCGCCGAGCGCGACCGGCTGATGTGGGAAACGCTGGAAGGCTGACTGATGGACGGCGCGATGGCTGCTGCACCGGGCTCAGGCCTGGGCTATGACGCCAGCGCCAGGCAGATCCAGTCGCATGTATTTGCCTACCAGCGCTCGCCCGACCAGGACCGCGCGACACCGCAGCGGCATCAGGTCGTCATCGTCGGCGCCGGCCCGGTCGGGTTGAGCCTGGCAATCGATCTGGCACAGCGCGGCCGCAAGGTGCTGCTGCTCGACAATGATGACAAGCTGTCGAGCGGCTCGCGCGCCATCTGTTTTGCCAAGCGCACGCTCGAGATCTGGGACCGGCTCGGCCTTGGCGACCCGGCCTGCGCCAAGGGCGTCGAATGGAATGTCGGCAAGGTCTGGTTCAGGAACGATTTGCTCTACCGCTTCGACCTGCTGCCCGAGCCCGGCCATCAGCGCCCGGCTTTCATCAATCTGCAGCAGTATTACGCCGAGGCCTTTCTGGCAGTTCGCGCGGCTGAACTGCCCGGCATCGAGATCCGCTGGAAGCAAAGCGTCGCCGCGCTCGAGCAGCAGGACGAGGGCTTGCTGCTGGGCATCGACACGCCCGAAGGTCGCTACCAGATTGCCGCCGACTATGTGACCGCCTGCGATGGTTCGCGCTCGACGCTGCGCGGCCTGCTCGGCCTGGAAAGCAAGGGCCGGGTCTTCCAGGACCGCTTTTTGATCGCCGATGTGAAGATGGCTGCCGACTTCCCCGCCGAGCGCTGGTTCTGGTTCGACCCGCCCTTCCACCCCAACCAGAGCGTGCTGCTGCACCGGCAGCCCGATGGCGTCTGGCGGATCGATTTTCAGCTCGGCTGGGATGCCGACCCGGAAGAAGAAAAAAAGCCCGAGCGCATCAAACCGCGCGTCGACGCGATGATGCAGCAGGCCCTCGGTTATGCGCCGCCCTATGAACTCGAATGGGCCAGCGTCTACACCTTTGCCTGCCAGCGCATGAACAAGTTCCGCCATGGCCGCGTGCTCTTCGCTGGCGACTGCGCCCATGGGGTGTCGCCCTTCGGCGCGCGCGGCGCCAACTCCGGCGTCCAGGATGCCGACAACCTGGCCTGGAAGCTCGACCTGGTGCTGCGCGGCCAAGCGCCTGATGCCTTGCTCGACAGCTATGCCGCCGAGCGCGAAGCCGCCGCCGACGAGAACATCCTCAACTCGACCCGGGCCACCGACTTCATCACACCCAAGAGCGAGATCTCGCGGCTGTTTCGCGATGCGGTGCTCGACCTGGCAGGCGACTATTCTTTCGCCCGCCGCATCGTCAACAGCGGCAGGCTGTCGGTGCCGGCAACGCTGCGCGACTCGGCGCTGAACACGCCGGACCAGGACAGCTTCACCGGCGGGATGCTGCCCGGCGCCGCCGCCGCCGATGCGCCGCTGCTCAAGGATGGCCGGCCGCAATGGCTGCTGCGCCAGTTCGGCCAGGGCTTCACCCTGCTGGTCTTCGGCCCAGCCCCCGAATGGGCTGCTGGCCTGGAATTGCAGACCGTCTGCATCGGTACATCAGGCCTGGAAGACGCCGAGGGCTGGGCGCAAAAGCGCTACGATGCGCTGCCTGGAACGGCCTATCTGCTGCGCCCCGATCAGCATGTCAGCGCCCGCTGGCGCAACCCGACCCAGGCCTTGCTTGCAAACGCCTTGCGCCGCGCCCAGGGCGAACTGATTTGAGGAACTCGCGATGCTGATCACCGACCCGAATCTCGAAGCCGCCGATGACTTTTATGAAGCGCTGATCGACAGTCACCGCGAACTCGACAGCGCCAGCAGCCATCAACTCAATGCCAAGCTGGTGCTGCTGCTGGCCAACCATATCGGCCGGCAATCGGTCCTCCAGCAGGCGCTGCAGGCAGCGCGCGCCAACACCCTTAAAACGATAGCTCAATCGGCATGAAAACAAACCCTCTCGACTACCAATCCGGCTTCGGCAATTCCTTCGCCAGCGAGGCGGTTGCCGGCGCATTGCCGATCGGCCGCAACAGCCCGCAACGGGTCGCCCATGGCCTGTATGCCGAACTGCTTTCGGGCAGCGCCTTCACCGCGCCGCGGCACAGCAATCTGCGCAGCTGGCTGTACCGGCGCCAGCCCTCGGTCATGGTCGGCGGCTATGCAGCGCTAGCCCAGCCCTGGCTGAAGACCGGCGCCAAGGACGGCCAGGCCGCGCCACCCGACCCGATGCGCTGGCATCCGCTGCCGATACCCGATGAACCGGCGGACTTCATCGAAGGCCTGCGCACGATCGCCGTCAATGGCGATGCCGATGCGCAGACCGGCATCGCCGCCCATCTCTACCTGGTCAACCGCTCGATGGGCCGGCGCGCTTTTGTCAACGCCGACGGCGAGATGCTGCTGGTGCCGCAACAAGGCAGGCTGACGATCACCACCGAGCTCGGCATCCTCGAAGTCGCACCCGGCGAAATCGCGCTGCTGCCGCGCGGCATGGCGTTCAAGATCGACGTCGACGGGCCGTCGCGCGGCTATATCTGCGAGAACTATGGGGCGCCGTTCCGCCTGCCCGAACTCGGGCCCATCGGCAGCAACGGCCTGGCCAACGCGCGCGATTTCCAGGCGCCGGTCGCCGCCTTCGAAGACGAGGCCGGCAGCTACGAAATAGTCAAGAAATATGGCGGTTCGCTCTGGACCGCCGCCGCTGCAGCGACGCCGTTCAATGTCGTCGCCTGGCATGGCACGCTGGCGCCATTGAAGTACAACACCGCGCATTTCATGACCATCGGCTCGATCAGTTTCGACCATCCCGATCCGTCGATCTTCACCGTGCTGACTTCGCCCAGCGACACGCCGGGAACGGCAAATTGCGACTTCGTGATCTTCCCGCCGCGCTGGCTGGTGATGGAGGGCACCTTCCGTCCGCCCTGGTACCACCGCAACCTGATGAGCGAGCTGATGGGGCTGATCACCGGCCAGTACGATGCCAAGCCCGAAGGCTTCAAGCCCGGCGGAATCAGTCTGCACAACTGCATGGTGCCGCATGGGCCTGACCTGGCGGCTTTCGACAGGGCCAGCCAAGCGCAGCTGCAGCCGCAAAAACTCGACAACACGCTGGCCTTCATGTTCGAAAGCCGCTGGCGTTTTCATCCGACCGAATTCGCGCTCAATTGCGGCGCAATCGACCGCAGCTATGCCAATTGCTGGGATGGCCTGGCCGACAATTTCAAGCAGGAATGACAATGAACCTTGACGCCAGCCATGACCCGGCAATGCAGAGCTGGGTCGATTCGGCCAATCAGCCGCAAACCGATTTCCCGATCCAGAACCTGCCTTTCGGACGCTTTCGCGGGTCCGACGGGACTTTGCGCGCCGCTGTGGCGATCGGCGACCAACTGCTCGACCTGAAGCAGGCCGCCGCCTGCCCAGGCTGGCCGACAGGCCTGGAGGGCGCGCTCGAAGCGCTGGCCGCAGGCCATATGAACCGCTTCATGGCACTGGGCAAGGCAGCGCGGCAAGGGCTGAGAATGGCCTTGTCGGACGGATTGAAGGCCGGCAGCCAGCAGCAGGCTTCATGGTCCGCCTGCCTGCTGCCGCAGCAGGCCGTGCAGATGGCGCTGCCCTGCGAAATCGGCGATTACACCGATTTCTATGCCGGCATCCACCATGCGACGGCAGTGGGCCGGCTGTTCCGCCCCGATGCACCGCTGCTGCCCAATTACAAATGGGTGCCGATCGGCTACCACGGGCGTTCTTCGTCAATCATTGTCAGCGGCCAGCCGATCCGCCGACCTCTCGGTCAGACCAAAGGCAGCGGCGAGGTGCCGGTCGTCGGCCCGAGCCAGCGCCTCGACTACGAACTTGAGCTCGGCTTCCTGATCGGCGCTGGCAATCAACTCGGCGAGGCGATCGCGATCGACGCTGCCGAGGATCATCTGTTCGGCGTCACGCTGTTCAACGACTGGTCGGCACGCGACATCCAGGCCTGGGAATATCAGCCGCTGGGCCCTTTCCTGGCGAAAAACTTCGCCAGCAGCCTGTCGCCCTGGGTCGTGACGATGGAGGCGCTGGCGCCGTTCCGCGCACCGCCCTTGCTGCGGCAGGCCGGCGACCCGCAACCCCTGCCTTATCTCGACGGCGCCAATGACCGTTTGCAGGGCGGGCTGGACATCCAGCTCGAAGCCTGGCTGCAGACTGCGGCGATGCGCGCAGCGGGCCAATCTGCGGTGCGGCTGTCCAGCGGCAATGCGAATGAAGCTGCTTACTGGACGCCGGCGCAACTGGTCGCACATCACACGCTGGGCGGCTGCAATCTTCAGCCTGGCGATCTGTTCGGCTCGGGCACTTTGTCGGGGCCCAGGCCCGATCAGGCCGGGTCTCTGATGGAGCAGTCGCAGGGCGGCAAGCAGCCAATCAGATTGCCCAATGGCGAGACCCGCAGTTTTCTGGCTGACGGCGATGAGTTGACGCTGAAGGCCTTTTGCGAACGCGCCGGCGCCAGGCGCATCGGCCTGGGTGAATGCAGCGGTATCGTGCTGCCAGCCAAGGGCTGAAACTCAGACGCTTGCGGGCAGCCGCCTTAACTCCTGTTCGATCGTGCTGACGGCTTCGCGCAGAAAAACCACGACTTCGTCAACGCGCTCTCCTTGCAAGCGCGAGGCCAGGGTGGACACGCTGATGGCAGCAACCGGCAGGCCCTGGGCATCGCGGATACACATGCCGACCGACCTGACGCCGACGGTCTCAAGCACATCGGTCAGGGCATAACCGCGGCTCTGGGTTTCAGCAATTCGCCGCGCCAGTTCCGCCTCGGTATAACGGGCATATTGCTCGGCCACACGGCTGCGGTTGGACAGGCAGATGCGTTCGATTTCGTCCTTGGGCAGACCGCTCAGAATGGCGATATTTCCAGCGCCAACCCCCAAGGGCCTGCGCCGGCCCGGCTCCAGCACGAAGGCCTTGATCGGGAAAGGGCCTTCCTTGCGGTCGACGCAGACCCCGTCGAAACCGGAGCGAACGCTCAGGAAAACCGTGTCGCCGGTCTGCTCGGCCACCGCCAGCAAATGCGGCTGGCAAAGGTCGCGCAACTGAAACGGCGGGGCCATCGCCACCCCCATTTCATAAATCCCCATGCCGAGAAAATAACGCTTCGATTCGCGGTTCTGCACCACCAGGCGCTCGGCGATCAGCCCCTGCAACAGCCGATGCACGGTCGAGCGCTCGATCTGGGCGCTGCGGTAAAGGTCGACCAGCCGCATACCCATCCGGTTGTTCACCGCCAGCAGGCGCAACAGGATGGCTACGCGCCGCACCACCTGGGTGCCCAGGGCGACATCGGCATTGGCTGAAGCTGCTTCCATTGATTCCCACTATATAGACTTGTTTGCAGCCGTCGGCTCGGCAGTTGCCGTTCTTTCGCTCATAAACTTCGATCAGGGTCTGGTTTCATTGATTGGACTCGGCCAAGGCTTCTCGCAGTTCATCAGGAAAGCAAACAATGACCGGATTGACCGAAGCCGTTGCGCGTTTCATCAGCGAGCGCAATTTCGCCGACCTGCCTGAAGGCGCGGTGGAAAAAGCCAAGAAGGTCATCGTCGATACCTTTGCCGTGATCCTGGCCGGGGCTGGCAGTGAAGTCGAAGAACCGCTGCTGCGCTATCTGGCGATGTCGGACGAATCCGGACAGTCGCCGATCCTCGGCACCAGCCGGCATGCAGCCGCCGAAACTGCCGCGCTGATCAATGGCAGCTTCGGCCATGCGCTGGACTTCGACGATGTCCTGTCGATGATGCCGGCCCACCCGAGCGCGATCATCGTTGCGGCGCTGATCGCTGACCTGGCCCATTACCCCTTGACCGGTCAGGCCTTCATCGAAGCCTATGTGATCGGCGTGGAAGCCGGCGCGCGGATCGCTGAAGGCATCACCGTCGGCCATTATGGCCGCGGCTTTCACGGCACCGGCACCCTGGGCATTTTTTCTGCTCTCGCCGCCCTGGCCAAGGCCTATCGCCTCGACATCGCCACCACGCGGACCGCTTTCGGCATCGCCGCTTCAATGGCCAGCGGCTTGCGGCGCAATTTCGGCACCATGACCAAGCCCTTGCACACCGGACTGGCCGCGCGCAATGCGCTGGCGGCGGTGCGGATGGCGATCTGCGGCCTCAGCGCAGCGCCCGATGTGCTCGAAGCCAAATCCGGCTTCTATGCGGCCTATGGGGTCGAGCGCTCCGACCCGGAAGTGGCCATCCGCAATCTCGGCAAACCCTGGGTCATCATGGAACCCGGCATTGCGCTGAAAAAGTTCGCCTGCTGCTATGCCTCGCACAGAGCGATGGACGCGGTGCTGGTATTGCGCGAACAGCATGGTTTCAGCGCCGATGACGTGCGGCGGCTGGAATGCCGGATGCCGCCTGGCGGCATGCTGGTGTTGACCTATCCAGAGCCGCTGACCGGGCTCGAAGGCAAGTTCAGCCTTCAATATCCGCTCGCCGCAGGCTTGCTCGATGGCGGCTACACGCTCTGGTCCTTCAGCGACGAAGCCGTCGCGCGACCGGCAATCCACGCCTTGCTCGAACGCATCGATGCCTTCGAAGATGAATGCTGTCGCGACGACGACCCGCTCTTCGACACCCGCAGTTCGGGCGGGCGCGGCTTCGTCGAAGTCGATGTCGAGTTGAACGACGGCAGAAAATTCGGCCTCCGGGTCGGCAAGTCGCCCGGCCACCCATCGCGCGAACTGACCTGGGACGACATCTCGGCCAAGTTCGACGACTGCGCAGCGATGGCCGGGATCAGCGATGCGCGCCAAGCCTTCACGGCGCTGCGCGAGCTCGAGCATTGCAGCGACCTGACCGACATCGTCCGCCTCTTTCACGGCCAGGCTGCGAGCCCGGCCCAGCCGGTCTGATGCCCTCAGCCATGGCCAACCCCGCCGCTGCCGCGCCGCGCGCATTGGAAGGTCTGAGGGTCATCGAACTGGCCCATCAGCGCGGCCAGTATTGCGGCAAGATGTACGCCGAACTGGGCGCCGAGGTGATCCTGGTCGAGCCGCCGCGCGGCGCTGCCACGCGCCATTGCTCGCCCCGCAGCGCCGGCGAAGGTCAGCCCAGCTTGTCGTTCTCCTACTTCAACACCAGCAAACACGGCATCACGCTGGATCTGCAGCAAAGCGCCGGGCAGGAATTGTTCCGCCGGCTGGTCGCCAGCGCCGACTTGCTGATCGAATGCGAACGGCCGGGCGAACTGGCCGCCATCGGTTGCGGCTATGCGGCGCTGGCCTTGCTGCGGCCCTCGCTGGTCGTCACCAGCATCACCGCCTTCGGACAGACCGGCCCATATGCGCAGTACGAAGGCGAAGATCTGATCGGGCTGGCCACTGGCGGTTTTCTTTATCTGGGCGGCTATCCGGATTCAGCGCCGATCGGCGCTTTCGGCGACCAGGCGATCTCGGGATCCAGCATGTTCGGCGCAGTGGCCTCGATGCTGGCGCTGACTCAGGCCGAGACCAGCGGCCAGGGCGAGCATGTCGATGTGTCGATGCAGGAATGCATGGTGCTGGCGATGGAAAACGCGGTCCAGTTCTACGACCTCGAGGGCACGATCCGCAAGCGCTATGCCGGTCGCCAGCGTTTCGCCGGCACCGGCGTCTACGAATGCCTGGATGGCCATGTCTACATGATGGCCGGCGGTATCGGTGCCAACCGGTTCTGGGGTTTGACCCTGCAATGGCTGATCGACGAAAAAGCGCCCGGCGTCGAGCGGCTCGGCGGCGATGAATGGCTGCAGACCGCCTACCTGGAGTCCGACCAGGCCAAGGACATCTTCATGGAAGTTTTCGGCAGCTGGGCCAGAACCAGAACCAAAGCCTATCTGTACCGCGAAGGACAGCGCCGCCATGTGCCGGCGGCTGCCATCAACACGACCGAAGACCTGGTCGCGAGCGCGCAATTGCAGGCTCGCGGTTTTTTCGTCGACAGCCTGCAGCCAGGTCTGCCCCGGCCGGCGGTGATGCCCGGCGCGCCCTATCAGTTGTCACTGACGCCCTGGGCCATGAGCAGCGCGGCGCCGACCCTGGGCCAGCACAATGATCAGGTCTATACCGGGCTGGGAATGAGCAAGGCCGAGCTACAGCTTCTGTCGCGCCAAGCGGTGATCTGATGAGCAAATTGCCACTTTCCGGAATCCGCGTCACCGACTTCACCTGGATCGGTGCGGGCTCCTACACGACCAAGATACTCGCCGATGCCGGGGCCGATGTGGTGAAGATCGAGAGCGCCGCCAGGGTCGATTCGCTGCGTCTGGCAGCTCCTTACAAGGATGGCATCAAGGGTTTGAACCGCAGCGGTTATTTTGCCGACCGCAACTCGAGCAAGCGCAGTCTGACCTTGAACATGAAGCATCCGCGCGCCCTCGAGCTGATTGCCAGGCTGATCCGCCAGAGCGATGTGATTGCCAACAATTTCACCCCCGGCGTGATGGATCGCTTCGGTTTGAGTTACGAAGCCGTCCGGCAGATCAAGCCCGACATCATCTATCTGGCGATGTCGATGCAGGGCAGCACCGGCCCGGAAAAAGACTACCTCGGCTATGGCGCCACGATGGCGGCGGTGACCGGCATCCAGCAACTGACCGGCCTGCCCGGGCGCGAGCCTGCGGGCACCGGGACCAACTATCCCGACCATATTCCCAACCCCTGCCATGCCGCTTTCGCGATCCTGGCGGCCTTGCGTCATCGGCGCCGCAGCGGCCAGGGCCAGCGCATCGATATGGCGCAGACCGAGCCGACCGTCGCCTTGCTGGGCCCGGCCGTGCTGGACTTCAGCGTCAACGGCCATGTGCAGCAGGCCCGCGGCAACCAGCATCCCGATGCCGCGCCCTATGGGGCTTACCGCTGCGCTGGCGAGGACCGCTGGATTGCCATCTGCGTGATGAATGACACCCAATGGCAGGGTCTGGGCAAGGTGCTGGGCGCACCGGCCTGGATGCAAGACGCCGCTTTGGCCAGCAATTACGGCCGGCTGGCGCAACGCGAGGCAATCGATCAGCAACTCAACCAGGCAACGCAAAACCTGGACCGCAACCGGCTCAGCGCAGCTTTGCAAGCGCAGGGCGTGCCCGCCGGGCCGGTGAACGATGCCGCCGACGTGATCCAGGATCCCCAACTGGACCATCGCGGCCATTGGCTGACGCTGGAACATCCTGAAATGGGCCCCTCGCTCTACAACGCCCAGCCCTTCCGTTTTTCGCGCAGCGCCGCCGGCGTGCCCAAGCCGGCACCCATGCTCGGCCAGCACACCGAGGAAATCTGCCGTGAATTGCTGGGCCTGAGCAAAATTGAAATCGAACAGCTCGCCGGTGAAGGCGCGCTGACCTGAAGGCAGAAAGAAAGCTATGGCCACCGTCGAAATCACACTCAAGGACCATGTTGCAACGGTCACGCTGAATCGCCCCGAAGCGATGAACTCAGTCGACCCGGAAATGCGCGCGCTGCTGCACAGTTGCTGGGATCGCCTGCACGACGACGATGAAATCCGGGTGGTGATCGTGACCGGCGCGGGAACGCGGGCTTTTTGCACCGGTTCGGATTTGAAGAAGACCTTGCCCAGCCAGAACAGCGCCGCGCAACAGCAGTTCGGCAACCCGGCGGGCGCCTCGCTGATCGCCAATTTACGCACTGACAAGCCGATGATCGCGGCCATCAACGGCTTCGCCATGGGCGGCGGCATGGAGCTGGCCCTGGCCTGTGACATCCGCATTTGTTCCGAAAACGCCGAGTTCGCGCTGCCCGAAGTCAAGGTCGGCAGCATGCCTGGCGCAGGCGGCACAGTCAGGCTGCCACGCTTCATCGGCCGCTCGGATGCGATGCTGATGCTGCTGACAGGCAACCGCAGCAATGCCGCCGAAGCCTTGCGCATCGGCCTGGTCAGCAAAGTGCTGCCGCAAGCGCAACTGCTTGCCGAAGCCGAGGCGATCGCGCAGACCATCGCGGCCAATGCACCGCTTTCGGTGCGGGCGGTCAAGCGCATGGTGCTCAAGGGCGAGGACATGCCCCTGGAGCAAGCCATCGAGACCGAACGCCTCGCCTTCGGTCTGCTCTATTCCAGCGAAGACCGGATCGAGGGCCGCCTTGCCTTCGCCGAGAAACGCAAGCCGCAATTCAAGGGGCGCTGACCGCGCCGCTCGCCTCCACCTGCTGACAGACACAACATGCACCCATTACGCGACAAAACCGCCATTGCCGGCGTCGGCGCCAGCCGCCAGGGCAAGTTCCCCGACGCCACACCGATCTCGTTGGCCGTCGAAGCTTTCAAAGCGGCCCTCGATGACTGCGGTTTGAAGAAGGACCAGATCGACGGCATCCTGACCATGCCGGGCAACACCTCGCCCGAAGGGTCGATGAATTTCCTGCGCTTCGGTGAAACCGTGGGCATCAACCCGCGCTATACCGGCAGCAAAAGCATGGGAGGCGGAACTGCCGGTGCCTTGCTGCACGAAGCGGCCATGGCCGTCAATGCCGGCTTCGCCAACTATGTCGCCTGCGTCTTTGGCGACACTGCGGCCACCGGCGGCACACGCTTCAGCCGGGCCTCGGGTTGGGGTGACTCCTGGGGTATCTGGGGCTTTATGGCGGCCTGTGCCAACAGCGCGATCACCGCATCACGGCATATGGCGCTGTATGGCACGACCAGCCGCCAGCTGGGTGAAATCGCGGTGGCCTGCCGCCGCCATGCGTCGATGAACCCCAACGCCATCATGCGCAAGCCGATCACGCTGGAGGATCATCAGAATTCACGCTTCATCGTCGAGCCGCTGCATCTGCTCGATTGCTGCCTGATCTCGGACGGTGCCGTCTGCGTCATCGTCACCACCAAGGAGCGGGCGCGCGACCTGAAAGCCAATCTGGTGACGATCACGGGAATGGGCCAGGCCTACACGACCGAGAACATGGAGCGCGAAGACTGGTGGTATGTACCGCACCAGAAACTGGCCGTCGGCGATGCCTACGCGATGGCCGGCATGGGGCCTGCCGACATCGACGTCTGCCAGCTCTACGACAACTTCACCAGCAGCGTGCTGCTCTGGTTCGAACATGCGGGGTTTTGCAAGGTCGGCGAATCGGGGCCCTTCGTCGAAGGCGGTCGCATCCAGCTGGGCGGCGAACTACCGATCAACACGGCCGGCGGCAATCTCTCCGAATCCTATATGGAGGGCTGGCTGCATATCGTCGAAGGCGTGCGCCAGCTGCGCGGCGACTGCGGTATCCGCCAAGTCGAGAATGCACAAACCTGTCTGGTCACCGGACGCGGATTGGCGCTGAACTGCTCCAACGCGACGATTCTGAGCAAAGGATGATCAAGCCATGAGCGAATATCTGAAACCGCTGCCAACGCTTTGTGCCGAAAACCGGCCGTTCTGGGATGGCTGCCGGGAACACAAGCTGCGCATGCAGCAATGCGGCGGCTGCAAGCATGTCCGCTTCCCCATCAGCCCGGTCTGCCCCAGATGCTTGAGCGATGCATTCGAATGGCTGGATCTGTCGGGGCGCGGCGAAGTGTTCTCTTACATCGTCTTCCATCAGGTCTACAACAAGGCTTTCGCTGCCGATGCGCCCTACAACGTGGCCCTGGTGCAGCTCGAAGAAGGCCCGCGCATGTACAGCAATGTCGTCGGCGTGCCCAATGACGCGGTCAAGGTCGGCGACAAGCTGGAAGTGGTTTTCGACCCGGTCACCGATGCCATCACCATTCCACGTTTTCGCCTGCGCCAGCCACCGCTGGGGGGCACCATCAAGCAAGGACAAGCATGCGCGTAGCCATCCTCGACGACTATGCGCATCTGGCGCTGAAACTGGCCGACTGGAGTGCATTCGCAGGGCGCTGCGAACTGCAGGTGTTCGACCGCCATTTGTCCGAGGATGAAGCGGTCGAACAATTGCAGGATTTCGACGTCATCTGCCTGTTGCGGGAGCGGATGGCGATACCGCGTTCATTGCTGTTGCGTCTGCCCCGGCTGAAGCTGATCTGCATCACCGGATCCAAGCACCGGACGCTGGACCTGGCCACCGCCATCGAACGCGGCATCACCGTGTCGTTTACCGCGCGCAGCCAGAATGGCCAATTCGCGACGGCTGAGCTGGCCTGGGGAATGATGCTGTCGCTGGCGCGCCATATCCCCGCCGAGGTGGCCAGGATGAAGATCGGCGGCTGGCAAGACAGCGTCGGCTATGCGCTGGCCGGACGCACGCTCGGTTTGCTGGGCCTGGGCCGGCTGGGCAGCCGGATGGTACCGATTGCCCGCGCCTTCGACATGGATGTCATCGCCTGGAGCCAGAACCTCAGCGCTGATGCTGCCGCAGCGCTGGGGGCGACCCGGGTCGAAAAAGACGAGCTGTTCAGCCGCAGCGATTTCCTCAGCCTGCATCTGGTGCTGAGCGAGCGCTCGCGCGGCATCGTCGGTGCACGCGAGCTCGGCTTGATGAAGCCCAGTGCCTACCTGATCAACACCTCGCGCGGCCCGCTGATCGACCACGACGCTTTGCTCGAGGCCTTGCGCCAGCGCCGCATCGCCGGCGCCGCGCTCGACACCTTCGAAGTGGAACCGCTGCCTGACGACGAACCGCTGCGGCAACTGGAAAACGCGCTGCTGACGCCCCATATCGGTTACATGGCCGAGGAGCTGCTCACCGACTTCTACCGGGACACGGTCGAGAACCTGCAGGCCTGGCTCGACGGCAAACCGATTCGCACCCTGAGCCTGCCTGCCAGCAAACCATGAAGGAGAGAAAAATGCACCGACGATTATTTCTGGGCACCATTCCCGCCGCCGCCCTGCTGGGCGCAGGCTTGCCGCACAGCGCCAGCGGGCGTGAGGAGTTCCCGAGCCGGACTTTGCGCCTGATCGTGCCGCTGGCACCAGGCGGCGGCACCGATGTCGTATCGCGACTGGTGGCGAATGAATTCGGCCGGATCCTGGGCCAGTCGATGGTGGTCGAGAACCAGAGCGGCGCCAGCGGCACGATCGGCATGACGACCGTCATCCGCGCCCTGCCGGATGGCTATACCTTGCTGACCGGAACGCCCTCGCTTTCGATCAACCCGTCGCTGCGCAGCGATATGAAATTCGACCCGCTGAAGGATCTGCAGCCGGTCTCCTTGCTGACCCGCGTACCCTATGTGCTGGTGGCTTCGACTGCGTCCAAGTTCAAATCGGTGCAGGAATTGCTGACGGCGGCCAAGGCGGCTCCGGGCACGATCACCATCGGTTCACCCGGCATAGGCAGCGGCGGCCATCTGGCGGCCGAGTTGTTTCAACTGATGGCCGGGATCAAACTGGTGCACATCCCCTACAAGGGAACCAGCCCGGCGATGATCGACCTGCGCGGCGGGCGCATCGACTTGCTCTTCGGCACCACACCGGCAGTGGCCCAATTCGTCAAGTCCGGGCTGCTGGTGGGGCTGGGGATGACCAGCATGGCGCGTGCCGCGATTCTTCCCGAGATGCCGACGATCAATGAAAGTGGCGTACCGGGCTTCGAGACCTATTCCTGGTATGGCATCTGGGCGCCGGCAAAGACGCCACGGGCCATCGTCGATCGCCTCAACGAGACCATCCGGACCGCCTTGCGGCAACCGAACGTGCTGGCTGCCATCAAGGCCGATGGCGGCGAGCCGGAACCGGCTTCACCGGAAGACACCGGCCAATTCCTGGCCAATGAAATCGCCAAATGGCGCAAGGTGATTGTTAGCGCCGGGATCAAACCGGAGTAATCAACACCATTTCAGCGCCAGGCCGGCGGGTGGCTGCCCAAAGGCACGGCAGGAAGTTCCCAGCGCGGGGTGGTTTCCGACATCTTCACGATCGGCCCCAGATGGGTCAGGCGCCCGGCCGGCGAATCGGAGTCGATCATGCAGTTGCGCAGCTGATCGGTCGAGATTTCCCCCGGGCAGGCGTTGAATTGTTCGGCCGTCATCAGGCCATGCTCGCGGATCCAATGGCCGGTGCCGGCAAGCGAGATCCTGACCAGCCAGCTACCGCCTTCGCGAGCGCGTCGACCCAGGGCCACCATGGCGCCATAAGCCATCAAATATCCGGCGACATAGTCCTGCGCCGAGACCGGCAAAAAGGCCGGCATCTGCCCCTCGGGCCGCCAGGCCATGCCATTGGCGGATTGCACGATCGTGTCGTAGCCGCGCCGCAATGACCAGGGCCCGCTATGGCCCCAGGCGCTCAGCGTCACATAGACCAGCCCGGGCCGCAACTGCGCCAGCGCCTCGGGCGAAAACCCGCGCAACTCCAGGCTTTGCGGCCTGTAGGCTTGCGCAAAGACATCCGCCTCGCAGATCAAGGACTTGAGCTGCTGCGCCTGCGCCGGCTCGCGCAGATCGAGAAAAGTCGAGCGCTTGCCCAGGCCGGTATCGAGGTCAAACATGCCGGAATCCGGCAGCCCCTCGCGCGACACCCGCAGCACTTGCGCGCCATGCTCGGCCAGCGTCTTGCCGCAGGTCGGGCCGGCCAGCACCCGGGTCAGGTCGAGCGCCCGGATCCCCGACAAGGGTCGATCGCCTGCGGGCATAGGCTCGGGAGGCGCCTCGCCGATCTTGATGATCTCGAGCAGCGGCAAGGCGGCCACGGCGGCGGCCTGCGGCGTCGCCAGCCATTGCGCTTCGTTGCGGACCAGGGCGCAGCAGCCGCCGGCGTCGAAGATCGCCTGCTCGAGGGCTTCGCCGTGCCACAAGGCCACCGCTGCGGCAACCGCTGCCCGGTCGGGACCGACGCCGAGCACCGCGAGATTGCGGTCGCGCAGATTGAAGAAATTGCAATGCAGGTGGATCCAGCGCTGGTCTTGCAACTGGTAGAAACCGGTGACTTCATCGCGCGGCCTGGGTGGCTGGCGCCCGTCGATCTTCAGGTAATGGTTGCTGCGCAAGGCTGCGGCCGCCGCGATCAGGTCGACTTGCAGGGCTTGCTGACGTCCGGTTTTCAAGGCCCAGAGATCGGCTGCGGCGAGGCCGGCAGCGGCGATCGAAGCCGCTCCCGGTGCGGCCAGCCGGTAGGGGCTGCGGAACAAGGGATCAGCACCCGAAAACTGGACTGAATCGGCGGCGGCGGCCGGCAATCCGCCCAGCGCCAGCAGCCCGCGCAATGAAGTGGATGGCATCAGTTGACTCCGGTCTGGCGGGCTGGAAGGCAAACGCATTGCGCCAGCAAGGGGTCGAGACTGGTTTGATGCTCGAGTTGGTCGATGAAGGCGATCACGCCATCAGCCCGCTGCTGGCCCAGGGCAGGAACTGCCAGCGACAAGAACTTGGCTTTGACCGCGGCATCGGTCATCGGCCGGTCACGATCGCCCAGCGGGATTTCCTCGGTCGCGGTCAAGCTGCTGCCATCATCAAAATCGATCTCCACCGCACCCGGCCTGCCGGCAGGAAAACGTGCTTCGAAGTCGCTGTCGGCAATCGCCTCGACCAGCAAGGTCAAGCGCATCACGTCGGCGTCGAGGAAGCGTTGTCCATGGAACTGGGCTTCGCCGAGGCAGCCATCAGCCAGGGCCATGGCCACGCAGGAAGGCAGGCTGTGGTCAGCGGTCTCGCGATTGAGCGGCCGGAATTTATCCGCATCAGCAGCCCGCGCAATGGTTTCGGGCCTGACTCGGGCGCGGATCCTGACGATGCGGTCGAGGCGGTCCGCAGCTTGCTGGTGCAAGCTGGCCGCTGCCGCCACCGGCGCCTGCAAGGCATATTGCACCGGGTACTGTTTCAGGCTGACCTGCTCCAGCCGGTAAGCCTGATGATCGAGCGCGAACGCTGCCGGCGACTCGGTACGGCCGGCAGTCTTCTCGAACAGCCATTCATAGGCATTCAGCGGGCCGCTGAAGCCGGCGCCCGCGAGCCGGGCACTGCTGATGCTTTCGGCAGCGCTGAGCGGATAGCCGATCGCCTTGGCCATGCTCAACTTGCCTTTGGACAGCACGCCCAAGGTCAGATGGCGGGTGCCGCCGAGCACAGTGCCCTGGGCCATTTCGATGGCGCTTTGGCCCCAGGCCTTGCCGGCGACGAAGGGCACGACAAAGCCCGCAGCGCTGGCATGGTGAAAGCCTCGGTCCTGGAACGAGAAGGCGTCGCAGAGCCGGATCTGGACTTCGTATCCGGCCACCACCGCCTCGATGAAAGTCCGTCCGTTGCCGCCCGCTTCCTGCACGCAAGCCAATGCGACCGGAATGTTTTCGGCTGGGTGGCAGACATCACGCGACCAGTAGACATCCATGAAATCAAGGTAGCGGACCAAGGCGCCGTTGATCGCTGCCGCACCTTCAGCCGTACTGCGGCGCCCGCTGCCGATCAAGCTGGCCCCGGCCTGGTCGGCGGCGATAGTCGGCGCCAGCGGCTGCAACAAGCGCACCGGCAAGGCATCCAGGGCACCCAAAGCGCAACCGAGCGTGTCGAGCAACAAACGCTTGACGGCGGCTACCGTTGAAGCCGGCAGGCCCTCATAGCGGATCTGGGCGACGAACTCGCCAATGCGCAAGGCCAGCGGCGGCTGCTTGGGCAGAACCTGCGGCGAATTCATTGGCCGGCCAGGATGCGGCTATGGATATAGGCCTGGCCTTCAAGCAGACGACGCGCGGTGCGTGAATAGGACGCCTCGAGCAACTGGCCCTCGGCGTCAAGCCGCAGTTGCACCGGAAACACCCCGGTCGGATGACCGATCCTGACGATGCCGCTGCTGATGTCGGCCGTGACCGCCTGGACGACGGTGCCCTGGATACTGGCCGCAGCCGCAGTGCAGACCGCGCCGGTCGAGGCGAAGGCCTTGTGAAGCTTGGGCGGCGGCCCGATGACGCGGCGCGCGGCAAAGCTCATCGCCTCTTTGGGCACGACCGCCTTGGTCAGGTAATTGACGTAATCGACTGACTCGGTCACCGCCACCGGCGTCGGCAAACGCGAGTCGGGACCGAGCCCGATGGCGATCGCCGCAGCCCGGCGCACGGCCCAGAAGCGCTGCAGGATTTCAGGCGTGAACTGATCCGGGCCTTCGGTGCCCAGGATGCCGATTTCATGGGCATGAAAGTAGCAGGTGGCTTTGGCCACGTCGACGATCGAGACGGTGACATGATGCCCCAGCTCGGGCACATACAAGGAGTCGCTGGGGTTGCCGGTTGGCAGGATTTTGCCGGTGGTAGCACCTGCGGTGCCCGAATAATCCATGCGGATTTCGGCCCCGGTACCGGGAACGCCGGCGATCGAATAGCTGCCTTCGACAGCCGGGCGACCATGGCGGACCGGCACATAGGCAATCAGCATCTGCCGCGCGTTGGTATTGAAGATGCGGACGACTGTTTCGGGTTCCTGCGGCAACACGAAGCCGGCCTCGATCGCGTAGACGCCGACCGCTGCTGACAGATTGCCGCAATTGCCGCCGAGCGCGACATAGGCTTCTTCGATGCCGACCTGGCCGAAGGTGTAGGTCACATCGGCGCCATGGGCACGGCCGGGCCCGATGATGCAGACCTTGCTGGTGAGCGGATCGGCGCCGGCCAGGCCATCGATCTGGCGCGGATCGGGGCTGCCCATGACGGCCAGGATGACCTTTTCGCGCAGCTTGGCATCTTGCGGCAGGTCGACCTCATTGAAGAACACGCCCTTGCTGGTGCCGCCGCGCATGATGACGACCTTGATCGGGGTCAGTTCAGCCATTTTTATCTCCTGTGAATATTGCCTGCTGCGACTCAGGCCCGCAGGCTGAGCAGCCATTCCGGCGCCAAGAACAAGGCCAGTTGATCGCCGATTTCGGCATCTGCTTCGGCCGTGACAACTTGCAAGGTCAAACCGGCCGCCTCGACGTCATAGACGCTGGTGCTGCCGAGAAAAACCTTGTCGACGATGCGGCCGGGCAAGATATTGCTGCCGCTGGCACCAGCCCCCAGCAGCTTGATCTTCTCGGGCCGGATACCGATCAGCTGGCCATCACTGGCACAGCCGCTGACTTGCAGCAGTTGCCCGGACGGCAAGCGCAGCATCTTGTCGGCGACGAACTCGCCGCTGAAAAAATTTGCAGACCCGAGAAAATCCATGGCAAAGCGGTTCGCCGGCCGGTCATAGACTTCGCGCGGCGATCCCGACTGCACCAGCAGGCCGTTTTGCATCAAGCAGATCCTGTCCGCCAGCACCAGGGCCTCGCTCTGGTCATGGGTAACGAAGATCGCCGTGACGCCAAGCCGGTTGATCAGTTTGCGCAACTCAAAGCGCATTTCCTCGCGCAGCTTCAGGTCCAGATTGCTCAAGGGCTCATCAAACAGGATCACTTCAGCCTCCACCACCAGGCTGCGCGCCAGCGCGACCCGTTGCTGCTGGCCACCGCTCAGGGTTGAAGGGAAGCGTTCGGCCATGCCGCTCAAGCCGACGGTGGCAAGAATCGCTTCGACCCGCTGCGCCGCCTCAGCCTTGCCGATCTTCTTGATCTGCAGGCCGAAGGCAATGTTCTGCGCCACCGTCATATGCGGCCACAAGGCGTAGGACTGGAATACCAGACCGATCTTGCGCTGTTCAGGGGCTTCATTGACCGGTGGTTCGGCCGAGTAGACGACCCGGTCGCCAATGCTGATGCTGCCGCTGCTCGGTTGCTCCAGGCCGGCGATACAGCGCAGCAGCGTGGTCTTGCCGCAACCGCTCGGGCCCAGCAGGGCGATGGTTTCGCCGCGCTCGACTGCCAGATTTATGCCACCGACGGCCAAGGAACTGCCGAACTGCTTGGTCAGCCCCTGCACAATCACATGCGCCTTGCCTACCATGTTGTTTTCCCCGCAAGGCGATATGAAAGCCAGACCAGCAGCACGGTGACACCACCCTGCAAAACGGAATATGCAAAAGCCTGCATGGCGCCTTGCATATCGAGCGCCTGCCAGGTGAGCACCGACAGCGTCATCGAGCGCGACGAATACAGCAGCACCGAAGCCGTCACCTCGTTCAGGATGAAGATCGCCACCAGAATCCAGGCCGACAGCAAGGCGCGTTTGGACAAAGGCATGGCGATCCTGCGCAGGCGCTGGAACAAGCCGGCCCCGAGCACGCGCGCGGCCTCATCCATCTCGCCGGAGACCTGCAGCAGGCTGTTGCCGGTGGCCCGCACCGCATGAACGGTGAAGCGCGCCAGGTAAGCAATCAGCAGGATCCACAGCGATCCCCAGATGCCGAAAGGCGCACCGGCATAGGCCCAGAGCATGCCGACCCCCATCACCATGCCGGGTATCGCAATCGGCATGGTGCTCAGATAGTCGAGCCAGGTGCGGCCCGGCACATCGGTGCGGCGCACGCTGTAGCTGATCAAAAACCCCAGCAGCGTCGCAAGGGTCGCACCGATGACTGCGAGCAGCAGGCTGTTGCCGATCGCCCCCAGGCTTTCAGGCCGCAAAGCGCGAACATAGTTCTGCAGCGTCATCACATTCCAGTCGATCCTGCGCCCCAGAAAGCGCATGAACGATCCGACGATCAGGGCAGCAATCGGCAGCATTGTCGTCAATGACAGGTAAAGGCCCAGCAAGCCAATGACCAAAAACCGCCAGCGCCCGAGCGGCAGGCGCGCTGCCGGTTTGGGCTTGCCGGTGACAGCGATGAAGCGGCCGCTGATTCGCGTCATGCGGCGATAGACAAAGATGCCGGTCAGCGTCAACAACAGCAGCAAGGTCCCGGCAGCCGCAGCCAGATTGGGATTGTTCGGCTCATAGGAAAGCCAGAAATAGATTTCGCCAGGAATCGTCCGCAGCTTGCTTTCACGGCCCAACAGCGTGGGCACCGCAAAATTCTCTGCCGCCATCGTCCCGACGATCAACATGACCGAAAAGATCGCCGGCCACAACATCGGCAAAGTCACCCGGCGCAGCAAATTCCAGCGCTGGCTGCCCAACACCTGGGCGGCCTCTTCAAGCTCGACGCTGATCGCCCGCATCGGTGCGGCAAGTACCAGCAAGGCATAGGGCGCGTAATGCACGCAGAGGACGAAAATAATCCCGGTAAAGCTGTAGACATTGACCACCGAACCTTGCCCGCCCAGCCCTTGCCAGAGCAGATTGATGAAGCCGACCCGCGGCGCCGCCAGGGCCATGAAAGCCAGCGTCAGCATCAGCGGCGAAAAATAGATCGGCAGGATCAGCAGCTTTTCCCACAACTCAGGGCGCGGGATGTCGAGTCGGGTGACGACCCAGGCCAACACCAGACCGATCGCTGCGCTGCAGATCCCCACGGTGACGCCAATCGCCAAGGTGGTGATGATCGGCTCGACGAAGTTCAACGAGGCATAGATCTGCTCCAGATTGTCCAAGGTCAGCACGCCGTCGCTGGCTCGTGGCGGGGCGCTGCGCAAGGCCCCGTAGAACAGATAAGCCAGCGGCAGCAGCACCAGCAGCGCAACGATGGCAATCAAGGCCAGGCAAAGCAGCCTCTCGGCAGTCGTCAAGCGCGCCCGTCTGAACGTGCCTGCCAGCAGGCGCGTTGAGGCATCGGCCATTGGTTATTTCCGGAAGGCTGCGGTGAAGCGGTTGACCGCTTCCTTGAACTGCGACGAAATTTCCGCCCAGTCAGGCCGGTAGTAGCTGCCGGGAAGCCGGTACCAGGACTCCATCGCATAAGGTCGTTCGTCCTTGGCATTCTTGCTCGCCGGCGCCAGCCCTGAACTATTGACCCAGGCCGTCTGGCCATCTTTTGAAAGCGACCAGGCGAGGAATAGTTTGGCCGCATTCGGATGCGGCGACTTGGCGGCAATGCTGAGGAAATATGGCACGGCCAGTCCGGGCTCCGGAAACTTCCAGCGCAAGGGCGCGCCATTGCGCAATTGATTGCCGGCCGCAGTATCGGCAGTCACCCCAAATGCCATCGGAAATTCGCCTGTCACCAGACGATCAATCATCGGGTTGACGCCGCTGAACACCGCCGGCTTCAAGGCCGCGAGTTTCTTCAGGAAATCAGGCCCATATTGTTTTTCAAAAAAATAATAGGTCAGCTGGGTGGTTCCGCCGGCGCGTATATCGACCGTCGCAGTGGCGCCGCCAAAGGGCGCTGCCGGCAGCTGATCCCAGGTTTTCAAGTTGGCCAGCCAGGCTTTCTGCTCAGGGTTGACTTCCTCGGTATTCCAGGCCACACCAATATGGGCCAGGCCGATGGCATACCAATAACCCTCTTTTTTCCACGGATCCGGAATCAGATTGGCTGTAGGTGGCGTCCATTTGAGCAGCAAATTTTTCCCGGCCAGATCATCGGCAACATGGGGGCTCGAATTCATCCAGACATCGGCCAAATGATTGCCGGCCTGGAATTCGCTGCTGAAGCGCTGCACCAGGGCACCGCCCGAGCCAACGAAGGTCTTGACTGAGATGCAGGGGAAGAGTTTCTTGAAGCGCTCGATCACATCGGCCGAGTTGTCTCTCAGCACCAGGGTGTAGAGCATGACCGTGTTTTCCTGGCAAGCAGCTAGCACGACCTCGCGACTCAGCCCAGGTAGATGTTGCTGGGCGCTTTTCCAGGCTTCGTCGTCGATCGCGGCCTGCGCAGTCGGCCCCTGAAGCAAAGCGAAAACTGCCGCCGAAACTGCCAGCGCATTGGAAATACCAGGGAAATGCATCATCTCGTTTCCTTTAACTCGATCCGCCAGCAGATGCTTCTTCGGGGTTCTGTTTCGCTTGAAAAAAACCCCGGGTTGACAGCTGTTTCGCCCGCTTGAATCTAGAGCCATAGCAACTCTGGATCAGCAAAATTACTTTAGCACCGCACCCGGCAAGGCCCTCCGCCTTGCAGCGACATTTGCGTCCATATTTTGAGATATTGAAAATGCCCGGTCAGTCGTGGTCGGGAGCCTCTGCATAATCGCCACATGGCCTTGCGCAGCAGAATCGTTCCCCTCGTGGTGGCCAGTCCGCTGTTCTTGCAGAACGTCGACAGCTCGGCAATGGCGACGGCGCTGCCGAGTATCGCCAGCTCCTTGAATGTCGATGTGCTGCATCTGAACCTGGCGATCACGGCCTACCTCTTGAGCCTGGCAGTGTTCCTGCCGCTGAGCGGCTGGGTGGCCGAGCGTTTCGGCGCCAAGCGGGTGTTCTGCACGGCGATCGCGATGTTCTCGCTCGGCTCGGCACTCTGCGGCATGGCCGACTCGCTGGCTTCGCTGGTGCTGTACCGGATCCTGCAAGGTCTGGGCGGCGCGATGATGCTGCCTGTAGGGCGGCTGATCCTGCTGCGCAGCGTGCCGGCAACGCAGCTGATTGCCGCGATGGTCTGGTTCACCGTGCCGCCAGTGATCGGCCGCATGCTGGGCCCGCTGCTCGGTGGCGCGATCGTCACCTGGACCAGCTGGCGCTGGATCTTCCTGGTGAATATTCCCTTCGGTTTGCTCAGCATCGCGTTGGCAATGCTGTTCATCGACGACAGCAAGGAAGTCGCAAGCACCCGATCATTCGACCTCGGCGGCTTCCTGCTCTTGGCCTTCGGCCTGACCGGCATGATCGGGGCGCTTGAGGCTGCCGGCAAGGGCCTGCTGCCGAGCTGGGCGATCGGCCTGATCGGCGCGGCCGGATTGCTGGCCACGGTGATTTACTGCCGGCGCAGCAAAGCCGACCCGATCATCGACCTCTCCATCCTTTGGCATCCGACTTATCGCACTTCGATCATCGGCGGGGCGCCATTGCGCATCGCTGTCGGCGCCTCGCCTTTTCTGCTGCCCTTGATGCTGCAACTTGGTTTCGGTCTGTCCGCCCTGGACACAGGACTGCTGACCATGGCAACAGCGGTCGGCTCGCTGGCCACCCGTGCGGTGATGGTCAAGGCGATACGCCTGATCGGTTATCGCTCGCTGCTGATCACCACCGCCGCCTTGACCAGCCTGATCTACGCCAGCTATGCCATGTTCACGGCGCAGACCCCGCATCCGCTGATGTTCGGCGTGCTGATGATCGGCGGCTTGGTCAATGCGCTGGGAATGGTGGCGCTGCAGACACTGGGCTATTCGGAAATCCCCAAACCCCTTATGAGCCATGCCTCCACCTTGGCGAGCATGGCGCAGCAGCTCTGCTTGAGCCTGGGCGTGATGTTCGGCGCCTCGCTGCTGAGCGCTGCAGTCTGGTGGCGCGGTGGCACGTCGAGCTTGATCGCTGCCGACTTTTCACCCGCCTTCGTGGCGATAGGCGCGATGACGCTGCTGTCGCTGGCGTTTTTCTTGCGCCTGAAGAAGGATGTTGAATAGATAGAAATACCGGGGCTGCGTCGATTAACCATAAGACAGGCTTATCTAAACACAACGCAAACCCTGTAAAGATCAGGTCCGCTGCGCCCTAACATGGCGGACTGATTTCGCGCCACCCTTCGCTGCTGCCTGGCGAATGGAATGGCAACTCGCCAAATTCTTACCGGATCAAGCCTGTGTCTGAACTCGCCGTGCCAACCCTGGCCCGCTTTGCTGCCGGGCTCCGTTACGAGGACCTTCCCGATGAGGTGGTGCGGCAGGCGCGCAATTGCATCATCGACAGCGTCGGCGTCGCGGTTTACGGCTCACGCCTGCCCTGGAGCCGCATCATCGCCGCCTATGCCTTGCGCAATGGCGCGGGTGGCGCTTGCAGCCTGTTCGGCAACCCGCAGGCCAGGGTGCATGCGCCCTTCGCAGCGCTGGCCAACGGCGCTTTTTCCCATGCGTTCGAACAGGACAGCCTACGCCGTCCGGGCGCTGCGGTTCATCCCGGCGCTTCGCTGCTGCCGGCTGCCTTGGCCGCAGCCGAAACCAGCCAGGTCAGCGGAAGACGCTTGCTGACCGCCTTTGTCGCCGGGCTGGAAGTGATGTTCAGAATCGGTGCGGCCTCGCGCCACAGCAGTGAAGCGCTGGGCTTTCACGGACCCGGCTTGACCGGCCCCTACGGCGCTGCGATTGCCAGCGGCCTGGTCCAGGGCCTGGATGCAGACCAGCTGGCTGCGGCGCTGGGCATCGCCGGCTCGCTGTCGGGCGGCTTGCTGGCTTTCACCAAGGCCGATCAGGGGGCGATGGTCAAACGGTTGCATCTGGGGCGGGCGGCGGAGTCTGGCATCCTCGCCTCGCAACTGGCCGGCGATGGTTTCGAAGGCCCGCACAATGTGCTCGAAGGCCGCTATGGTTTTCTCGAAACCTATTGCCGCGATGCCGATCCGTCCAGGCTGACTGCCGGTCTGGGTCAGGACTGGGAAACGCTGCGCATCTGCATCAAGGCTTATCCCTGCCATATCACCGCGCATACGCCGATCCAGGCGCTGCGCCGCTTGATGACCGAGCATCGCTTCACTGCGGCCGACGTGAGCGCCTTGAGCATCAGCGGCGCGCATAAATTGATCAGCCACCATGATTTGCGCGAACCGCAGGATCTGATGCAAGCGCAATATTCGGTGCCTTTTTGCGTCGCCCTGGCGCTGGTCCGCGACCCGGCCGATCCGCGCAGCTGGGACGATGCCGCGCTGGCCGACCCCTTGATTCGAAGCCTCTGCCGGAGGATCACGCTGCAGCCTTTTGCCGAAGGCGAAAAGCTTGACTCGGGCTGGCACACCCGCCTCGCTATCGAACTGCTCGATGGCCGGCGCCTGACTGCCGAAGGCCTGAGCTTTCGCGGCATGCCCGAAGACCCGCTCAGCGATGAAGAAATCGCTGCCAAATTCCGCTTGCTGATCGGCAATGCCGACCGGGCCAAAGCCGAGTTACTGCTCGCCGGACTGCAGCAACTCGAGGCGGCTGAAGATGTGACGATCTTTTCCGCAGCAGCTTCTCTTTAAAACCGTAATTGACCCAGGTAATACCGATGGATATGAAAAGACGACAAATCGCCAAGCTCAGCGCCGCAATCGCGGGCGCCGCCATCCTGCCGCGCGCATTCGCGAAGCCGGACGCAGCAGCGACTTACCCTTCGCGGCCGATCACGCTGGTGATTCCGTTCGAGGCCGGCGGCGGTACCGACATCGTCGGCCGGGTCATCGGCAACAAGCTCAGTGAAGCGCTGGGCCAGCCGGTGGTGATCGAGAACAGGGCCGGCGGCAATGGCTCGATCGGCGCCAACAAGGTGGCCAAGTCGGCGCCAGATGGCCATACGCTGACGATGGTCACCGGCAGCCTCACGGTCAACGTGACCCTGCAGGGCAACAAGCAGCCTTACGACCTCTTGCGCGATTTTGCGCCGATCACCCAGATCACCTCGCAGCCCTATGTGCTGGTCGCCAATCCAGCCATGCCGGTCAAGACCTTGGCCGAGCTGATCGCGTTGGCCAGGGCCAAGCCAGGGACATTGAATTTCGGCAGCTCGGGCATCGGCGGCCTGAGCCATCTGTCGGGCGAGCTGTTCTCCCTGCTGGCCAAGATCAAGATGACCCATATTCCCTACAAGGGCGGCAGCCCGGCGATGAATGCGGTGATCGGCGGACAGATCCAGATGCTGTTTTCGACCCGCATCCAGGCCCACCCCTTCATCACCTCGGGGCAACTGCGCGCGCTGGCCGTCAGCACCGCCACCCGCTCGCCGGCTGCACCCGAACTGCCGACGATGCAGGAGGGCGGCGTACCGGGCTTCGAAGTCGCGGGCTGGTACGGCATGCTGGCGCCGGCCGGCACCCCGGCAGCGATTGTCGAGAAGCTCAACCAGGCCATCGTCACTATCCTGAAAATGCCTGAAGTGCGCGAAAGAATGGATTTCGACGGCTCGGTCGCGGTCGGCAGCAGCTCGGCAGCCTTCGGTGCCCATCTGCGCAGCGAGGTCGAAAAATGGCGCCGGGTGATCCAAGAAGCCAACATTCCGATCGGATGAACCCCATGCAGGATCAAACCAGAACTGCAAGCACCAGCTTCGCCATCGAGCTCGCCTCACGCAGCGCTGCGCTGCGTTGGCAAGACCTGCCAGCCGCAGCGGTCCATTGGGCCAAGGTCGGCATCCTCGACACCGTCGGCGTCACGCTGGCTGGCAGCCATGAAAGCGCCACAATCCTTGCCGCGCAAGCGCTGGAGCTGAACAGCGGGCCGAGCCTGCTGGCCGGACAGAAGCGCCGGGTCGGCAGCCTCGACGCTGCGCTGATCAACGGCACGGCCTCACACGCGCTCGACTTCGACGACTGCAACAACACCATGGGCGGTCATCCATCGGCGCCGGTGTTGTCAGCCTTGTTCGCGCTGGCCGATGAGCTGGGCAGCAAGGGCGAGGATTTCGTCCTCGCCTATGTGGCGGGCTTCGAGGTCGAGACCAAGATCGCCCTGGCGGTCAACTTCCATCACTACACCAAGGGCTGGCATCCGACCGCCACGCTGGGCGTCTTCGGCGCTGCCGCAGCCTGCGCCAAGTTGATGGGCCTGGATGCGCAGCAAACCGCCACCGCCCTGGCTTTGGCGGCTTCATTCGCTTCGGGCATCAAGGCCAATTTCGGCACCATGACCAAGCCGCTGCATGTCGGTCATTGCGCCCGCAACGGCCTCTATGCTGCGCGGCTGGCACGTGCCGGCTACACCGCCAACAGCGGCAATGTGTTCGAACATGAACATGGCTTCCTCGACGTTTTCAACGGCCCCGGCACCTATGACGCCGGCCGTGCGCTGAGCGCCTGGGCAGCGCCGCTCGACATCATCACGCCGGGCATCGCGATCAAGCAATATCCCTGCTGCGGCAGCACCCACCCGGCCATCGACGCGATGCTCGATGTCGTGCGCACGCATCAGCCGCAGGCTGCAGACATCGCCAGGATCGAGGCCTGGATCCATGGCCGCAGGCTCCAGCACACCAACCGCGCCAACCCGCAAAGCGCGCTCGACGCCAAGTTCAGCCTGCAATATGTGCTGGCCCGCGCGGTCACCGACCGCTGTGTTGCGGTCGACCATTTCGAAGGCCAGGCTTACCTGGACCCGGCAGCGCGCGAGCTGCTGCCGCTGATTCATGTAGCGGCTTATGACGCGAGCCAGTTCCCGGACGAGAACCATTTCGGCGGCGCAGTGCGGGTCACGCTGAAGAACGGCCAGGTCTTGACCAGCCAGGTCGACCAGCCGCTAGGCCGCACCTCGGCGAACGCCTTGCCGGCCGATTTGCTGCGGGCCAAGTTCAGGCTTTGCGCCAGCAAGGTGCTGCAGCCCGAAGCCATCACGCCGATCGTGCAGATGATTGAAACGATTGAAACCCTGGACGATATGCGCTTGCTGTCGGCCCGGATCATGCAAGCCAACTTTGACTAAGGAATTGACAGTGACTCCAGTGATACATGAATACGACGTGGTGGTGGTCGGCAAGGGCAATGCCGCCTTGTGCGCGGCGCTTGCAGCCAAGGACCATGGCTTGCGCGTCGCCATCCTCGAAGCCGCACCGGAAGAAGAGTCAGGTGGCAACAGCCGCTTTGCCGGCGGCGTGATGCGCTTCGCCTATTCGACGGTCGAAGAGCTGCAGCAAGTCACCGAGCTGAGTGAAGAAGAAATCGCCACCAGCGATTTCGGCACCAACACCACCGATGAATTCTTCGACGATATGTTCCGTCTGACGAATTTCCGCACCGATCCGCAACTGTCTGAAATCCTCGTCACCCGCAGCCTCGAGATCATGATCTGGCTGCGTGCCAAAGGGGTGAAATTCGTGCCCAACTTCGGCCGCCAATCGGCCCTGGTGAACGGCCGGCGCAAGTTTTTCGGCCGCTTGCCGATCGAAGCCTCGGGCGGCGGCGCCGGGCTGGTGCAGTTTCTCGACAAGGCAGCGGTCAAAGCCGGCATCGACGTGCATTACCGCACCCGCGCCAAGTCGCTGATCTTCGAAGGCGAACGCGTCGTTGGCGTGCATACCAACCAGGGCGGCGTGCCGGTTGATTTCCACGCCAAATCGGTGGTGCTGGCCTGTGGCGGCTTTGAAGCCAATGCCGAAATGCGCGCGCGCTATCTGGGCCCGGGCTGGGAGCTGGCCAAGGTGCGCGGCTCACGCTTCAACCAGGGCGACGGGCTGAACATGGCCTTGGCCGCTGGTGCGGCAGCCCATGGCAACTGGTCGGGCGCGCATGCCACCGGCTGGGACGTCAATGCTCCGGATTTCGGCGACATCAATGTCGGCGACCAGTTCCAGAAGCACAGCTATATCTTCGGCCTGCTGATCAATTCCGAGGGCAAGCGCTTCGTCGACGAAGGGCTCGATTTCCATTCCTTCACCTACGCGAAATATGGCGGTGAATTGCTCAAGCAGCCGGGCCAGTTTGCCTGGCAGGTGTTCGACGCCAAGACAGCCAAATTGCTGCGCTCCGAATACCGGATCAAGATGATGACCAAGGTCAGCGCCAACACGCTGGAAGAACTGGCAACCAAGCTCGAAGGCGTCGACCCGGCAGCTTTTTTGGAAACCGTGCATGCCTATAACGCCTCGATCAAGACCGAGATGCCGTTCGACCACACGGTCAAGGATGGGCGCGGTACGGTCGGCATCAGCCCGGCCAAATCGAACTGGGCCCAGGCCCTTGATACCGCGCCGTTCGATGCCTACAACACCACTTGCGGCATCACCTTCACCTTTGGTGGCCTGCGCATCAAGCCCGAGAACGGCCAGGTCGTCGACGTCCATTTCAACCCGATCCCAGGCCTGTTCTGCGCTGGTGAAATGGTCGGCGGGCTGTTCTATTTCAACTACGCCAGCGGCACCGGCCTGGTCTCGGGCGCGGTCTTCGGGCGTCTCGCCGGCGACGGTGCTGCGCTCGCTGCTACCGCCCATTGAATCGACTGGAGCCCCTCATGCTGACAAGAACTTTGCTCGTTGTATGCAGCGCTTTGGCAGCGCTGCTCGGAGGCGCGACACAGGCCGCCGAGGTCTATCCGTCCAAGGCGATCCGCCTGATCGTGCCCTTTGCGCCGGGCGGCGGCAATGACAATATCGCGCGCCTGGTCGGGCAGATGCTGGCCAAATCGATGGCTCAGCCGGTGCTGGTCGACAACCGTCCGGGTGCCGGCGGCTCATTGGGCGCTGAAATGGCGTCCAAGGCGCCGGCCGATGGCTATACGCTGTTTCTCGGCGGTGTCGGCAGCCATACGCTGAACCCCAGCATCAACCCTGCGCTGACCTATGACCCGGTGAAGGATTTCGCGCCGATTACCTGGTTGGCCTCGGCGCCGATGGTGCTCGTCGTCCATCCTTCGGTGGCAGCCAACTCGGTGCAGCAGTTGATCGACTATGCGAAGAAAAACCCCAGCAAGCTGAACTTTGCCTCGAATGGCAATGGCAGCAGTTCGCAGCTCGCCGCGGTGATGTTCAACACCATGGCCAAGACCGAGATGGTGCATATCCCCTACAAGGGTTTGTCGCCAGCGGTGACCGACTTGATCGGTGGCCAGGTACAGCTGATGTTCAGCAGCGTCGTGGCGATCCTGCCCCATATCCAGGCGGGCAAGGTCAAGGTGCTGGCGGTGACCAGCGCGCAACGAATCCAGAACCTGCCGAATATCCCGACCCTTTCTGAATCGGGCTTGACCGGTTATGAAACCAGCAGTTGGTACGGCATCCTCGCACCCGCAGGCACGCCAGCGGCGATCGTCAGCAAGCTCAATGCCGAGATCAACAAGGCGCTGCAAAACCCTGAGCTCCGCGCCAAGCTGGCCTTCGAAGGCGCCGAGCCGATCGGCAACAGCCCAGAATTCTTTGCCGCTCATATCCGCAATGAACTGGTCAGAGTCGCCGTTTTCACCAAGAACATGAAACTGGATTGATCCCAGCCCCCAGTCCCGACTCCCCACTTCCCATCCCCAGGATCCCCGATGTCCGAAGTCAACCAAAACAATATCTACACCCGCGGCATCGCCGAATTCGTCGCCGGCCTCAGCTATGAAGCGGTGCCTGCCGAAGTGATGCAGCGCCTGAAGCTGCTGATGCTCGACTCGCTCGGTTGCGCGCTCTACGGCGCCAATCTGCAATGGAGCCGGATCCTGCAGGAGACGCTGGGCAAGATCGATACGACCCGCGACTGCCCGATCTGGGGCACTTCGCAGCGCTTGTCGGCACCCCATGCGGCGCTGGTCAACGGCACGCAGGTGCAGGGCTTCGAGCTCGACGATGTGCACCGCGCCGGCGTGCTGCATGTCGGCGCGGTGGTGTTGCCGGCGCTGCTGGCGCTGGCGCAAAAACACCACAAGATGAGTGGCCGCGAGTTCCTCACCGCGGCTGTCGCCGGCTATGAAGTCGGCCCGCGGGTCGGCCTGTGCATGGGGCCTGAACATATCGGCCAGGGCTGGCATTCGGGTGCAACGCTGGGGGTGTTTTCTGCCGCCGCCGGCGCGGCCCGCGGCCTCGGCCTCGACGTCGACCGCACCGTGCATGCGCTGGGCATCGCCGGCACGCAAGCTGCCGGGCTGATGGCGGCGCAATATGGCGCGATGGTCAAGCGCATGCATGCCGGCCGCTCGTCGCAGAGCGGGCTTTATGGCGCGCTGTTTGCCGAGTCCGGCTTCACCGGCATCATCGATGTGCTGGAGAGCGAATATGGCGGCTATTGCACGACCTTTTCGCGCTCGACCGATCGCTTCAAGCTGAGCGAGCTGACCGCCGGTTTCGGCGAAGTCTGGCAGACGATGGCGGTGTCGCTGAAGTTCTACTCCTGCGTCGGCAGCAACCACACGACGCTCGACGGCCTGCGCATCCTGCAGCAACAGCAGGCCTTCGGCGCCGACGATGTCGAGGCGATCATCGTCCATGGCTCGCAGGTGACGATGGACCATGTCGGCTGGAAATACCAGCCGCTCGGCCTGACCTCGGCCCAGCTGAACCTGCCCTTCTGCGTCGCCACGCTGCTGCTCGAAGGTGATTGTTTCGTCGAGCAGTTCACCGACGAGGTGGTGGCCGACCCGCGCCGCATGGCCTTGGCCGACAAGGTCAGCGTCAGGCATGACGACGCGATCACCGCGCTCGGCGCCCAGCATCGCCACAAGGTGCGGGTCGAAGTGCATCTGAAGAACGGCAGCGTGATGGAAACCACCGTCAATTCGCCGCGCGGCAGCGAACATAATTTCGCCAGCGCAGCCGACGTGATCGCCAAGTTCAAGAGCCTGGCCAGCCATGCGCTGCCGCTGGCCCAGGTCGATGCGATCTGCGACATGATGATGTCGCTGGAAAGCGTTGACGATGTCTCGGCGCTGGTCGACCTGATGATCAAGCCGGATTGAATTTAGTCCCTTTTTATCCGCCACGGCGCGGCTTCGGCCGCTGATTCCAAAGGAGATTCACGATGCGCCTCGATTGCATGAAGTTCGTCGATGAAGAGCTCGCGCGCCTGGGCGGCGTCGTCAAGGCAACCCATATGAAGGAAGACTGATGGCAGACATGAATCTGGGGACCTTGCTGCGCCAGAAGGTCGGGCAGCGGCGAGGCATGCTGGTGCCCGGGGCCGCCAACGCGCTCGCCGCGCGGGTCATCGAGGGGCTGGGTTTCGAGGCGATCTACCTCAGTGGCGCCGGCTTGACGAACACCTTCTACGGCCTGCCCGACCTCGGCTTCATCCACCTCGGCGACCTGGCGCAGAACACTGCGGCGATTCGCGACGCGGTCAAGCTGCCGATCATCGTCGACGCCGACACCGGTTTTGGCAATGCGCTGAACGTGCGCCAGACAGTGCGCACCCTGGAGCGCGCCGGCGCCAATGCGATCCAGCTCGAAGACCAGATCAGCCCGAAGAAATGCGGTCATTTCGAAGGCAAGGGCGTGGTTTCCATGCAAGAGATGGTCAGCAAGGTCAAGGCCGCGGTTGATGCGCGCGACCATGGCGATTTTCTGATCATCGCCCGCACCGACGCCGCGGCTGTCGAGGGCATGGATGCGGCGATTGCGCGCGCGATGGCCTATGTCGAAGCCGGCGCCGACCTGACCTTCGTCGAGGCGCCGGTCTCGATCGAGGCCTTGCGCCGCATCCCGCTGGAGTTGGCCTGCCCGCAGATCGTCAATGTCGTGATCGGCGGCAAGACGCCGACCTTGACCGCTGCCGAATACGCGGCGATGGGCTTCGGACTGGTGCTCTATGCCAACGCGGCGCTGCAGGGCGCAGTGCGCGGCATGACACAGGCTTTGCAGAGCTTGCGCGAGCATGACCGGCTCGATGAAGCCAGCGGCCTGGTCGCAACCTTTGCCGAGCGACAGGCGCTGGTGCGCAAGGACGAATTCGATGCACTGGACCGGCATTACGCCTGAGCAGCCGATCGGCGCCGTCGACAGCCACGCCCACCTGTTCAGGCGCGACCTGCCGATGTTGGCGGGTCGCCGCCATACGCCTGAAGTCGATGCGCTGCTGAGTGACTATCTGGCGCTGCTCGATGCCCATCATTTGACCCATGGCTTGCTGGTGCAGCCGAGTTTTCTCGGTGAGGACAACAGCTTCATGCTGGCCGCCTTGCAGGCCTGCCCGCAGCGCCTGCGCGGCGTTGCGGTGCTTGCACCCACCGTCAATGAAGTCGAACTGGCTGCGCTGGCAGCAGCCGGCATCTGCGGCATCCGCCTGAACCTGCTGGGCCTGGCCTTGCCCGAGCTCGCAGATGCTGATTGGCAACGCTGGTTCGGCTTGCTGCGCGAGCTGGGTTGGCATATCGAGCTGCATATCGAATCGAGCCGGCTTGAAGCCGCCGCCACCCCCTTGCTGGCGAGCGGCTGCAACTTGGTGATCGACCATTTCGGCCGGCCTGGCCCGGGCGACACCGGCTTCGGCTGGCTGCTGAAGGCTTCAAAAAACCATCGACTCTGGGTCAAGCTGGCCGCCGCTTACCGCAGCTGGCCCGAACAAAATGGCCCGGATGCTTGCGCCGCCGCCCAGGCCCTGCTGCAGGCCTTCAGCGCCGAGCGGCTGCTCTGGGGCAGCGACTGGCCGCATACCCAGCACCACAGCGACTTTGGTTCGACGCTGGCGGCTTTGTCGGACTGGGTGCCTGATGCGGCCCAACGCAAAAAAATCCTGGTCGACACGCCGGCGCAGCTGTTCGGCTTTGCAGGTTCAACCTAGATTCGGTAGTTGGACACGGCCGAGTGGGCCACGATGCGGTGCGTTGGCAAGGCGCGCCGACGCAGTGGGCTGATGCCCACCAGGAGAAGCAACGCAGCCAGCGTGCGGTAGCGCGGCTCAATCGGCTGCGTAGCGTTCTCACCCCTTGGGTGAAGGCAGGCGGGCGGAGAAATCTCAGCAGGCATGAAGCCTTCGCGGCGGTGGTAAGCGGTCAACTGCTGAATCTAGGTTCAAGGCCCCAGCATCTGCGCGAAGATGTCGGCGAAGGTCGGCCGCGAGCGGGCCAGCCACATCGCCACCAGCTCGAAATGCGGCAGGCTGGCGCCGTCCACGACCTCGGCATAGCGCACGCCCTCATATTGCAAAGCGCGCACCGAACGCGGCAGCAGTGACCAGCCCAGGCCCGCTGCGACGCAGGCCAGCACGGTCAGGCTGCGGTTGACGTCCTGCACCACTTTCACCTCATGGCCGGCACGCCGCATCGCGCTGAGCAATTGGGTGCGCATCGCCGGAATCTGCTGCTCTGGAAACCAGATCAAGCCATGGCTGGCAATTTCGGCCAGGCTCACGCAGCCATTCGCCGCCAGCGGGTAGCCCATTGGCAGGGCAGCCACCATCGGCTCGAGCCCCAGCCGCAACTCCTTGACCTTGGCATTGACCGAGACCGGCGGATGCAGCAGGGCAACGTCGATGCGCCCGCCTTCAAGTTCGGCCACCTGCTCGGCATTGCCCATCTCGCACAGCACCACATCGAGCTGCGGATGCTCGGCGCGCATCCGCCGTAATGCCCTTGGCAGCGCTTCATAGATCGCATGGGTGACGAAGCCAACCGTCAGGCGCCCGGCATGGCCCGCACCCATGGCACGCGCGCGCTCGGCAGCGGCATCGCTATGCGCCAGGCTGGCACGCAAGTCGTCGATGACCGCGCTGCCCGCCTCGGTCAAGGTCGCACCACGGCGCGAGCGCAGGAACAACTTGACGCCAAGCTCCTGCTCGAGCCGGTTGATCGTCTGGGTCAAGGCCGGCTGCGCCAGCCCGAGTCCTTCGGCCGCGCGCGTGAGACTGCCGGCCTCGGCGATTGCCAGCACGCAGCGCATTTGTCTTGTGTCCATCGCGACAATTTTAGGCGGCCGCCAAGACGCCAAGCCCGCATCGGTTAGGCTTCAGTTGTCATGACAGCAAACCTTCAATTCAAACCAGCCCCGCCAGCATGCCGGCCTTTGTTCCAACGCTGGCAGCGGTCATTTGCTGCGGCCTTGCTGGTCGCCACGCTATTGCCTGCAGCCGCCAAACCAGACCCGGCGGTCGAGATCGGCGCCAATCTTCGGGAGGCGACGCTGCAGGGACTGAACGGGCCGGAGCGCAAGTTGTCGGGTTTCCGCGGCAAGCCACTGCTGATCAATGTCTGGGCGAGCTGGTGCGAGCCTTGCCGACAGGAGATGGCATCGCTGGAGCGGCTGGCCTGGCGTGATCCGTCGTTCAATGTCATCGGCATTTCTACCGACGATGATCCGGCGGCCGCCAAGGCCTGGCTGAAGCGCTCGAATGCAAGCATCAGCCATTTCATTGACCGGGCTTTGTTGCTGGAAAACATGCTTGGCGCATCACGTCTGCCGGTGACCTTGCTGGTCGATGCCAACGGTCGGCTGCTGGCCAGAATTTACGGCGCCAGGCAATGGGACAGCCGCGAAAATATCGAACTGATCGGCAAGACCTTCGGCAGCCGGAAGACCTCGCCATGAACTGCAAGACAAGACCACAAGCTATGCCCAGCCAACACCGTTCACATCGCCGCCCGTCACAACTGCTGCTGGGCGCCTTGCTGGCTGCCGGCTGCCTGTCGGGCTGCAAGCCGGGCCAGCATTGGGACAAGGAATTCGACTGCGCCGGCCGGGAGTCATCGAGCAGCTATTTTGTCGACGATGACCCGGCACTGGCGATCCGCAAGGACTATCCAATCTCGGTCGACCTGCATCTGCGTTCCGACACCGTCCTGATCAGAACCTTCCAGACCCATGTCGACTCGAGCAACGGCGCTGTGTTGAACTTCTCGGCCAAAAACAACGGAGCCTGGATCAACGGGCAGTTCGACCAGCAGTCAGGTCAGCTGACGCTGGTCGAAGAAAAGACGCTGAAGATCGCCGGTCGCGTCCAGCAGGTCCGGACTTCGGGGCAGTACAGCTGCAAGCTTTAGCAGTTACTTGCCCGGGCCGATGTTCTTTTCGAGAAAACGTTCGACCCGGCCCCAGAAATCCAGATTGGTTTTCAGCTGCCGCCAGCCATGGCCTTCGCGGATGTAGTTGACCCATTCCACATCGGGATTGGTCTGTTTGACTGCATCGCGAAACCTGGTGCCATGCACCATAGGGACCCGCACATCGTCTTCGCCATAAGCCATCAAGAGCGGGCGTTTGACCTCGGCAGCGCGCAGCAAGGGCGAATTCGCCTGCATCATCGCTTTGTCCTTGACCGGGTCGCCGATCAGCACCGGCATGCCGAAATTCCGTGACATGTCCTGGGCATCGCTCCAGTTGACGGTGTAAAGCATCTCGATGTCGGTGACGCCAACCCAATTGATGCCGCATTTGTAAAGCTCATGCTCGCGGATCAGCCCCATCAGCGTCGCATAGCCACCATAGCTGGCACCGGCGATGCAGATGCGCTTGGAGTCGGCCAGACCCTGCTTGATCGCCCAATGGGTCGCATCGGTCACATCGTCCTGCATTTCCTGGCCCCAGCGCTTCCAGCCGGCCTGAAAATGCTTGAATCCATAACCCATGCTGCCGCGGTATTCGGGCTCGATCACCAGATAGCCTCGCGAAGCCAGCAACTGTGCGCTGGGTTCCCAGGTCCAATGGTTGCCGCGCACATTCGGGCCGCCATGCACCAGCACCACCGCCGGCCAGGGCCCTTTGGCCGGTTGTTTGGGCAGGGTGACCTGCACCGGAATGTTCAGACCGTCGCGCGCGGCAAACTGTTGCACATCGCGCCTGGCCATCTGCCGCGGGTCGATCCAGGGCTTGGTGCTGGCCACCATCGTCAAGGCCTTGGTATCACGGTTATAGAGGTAAAAAGTCGCGGGTGAACGGTCCGAGACCGAGGTGACCAAGACCGTCGGCACCTGTGTGCAGCGGGTGCAATTGAGGATGTTGACCGTTGCGGGCAATTGCTTGTCGACTTCGGTCTGTGCCGCCTTCATGGCCGGATCGAACCAGACGCTGCCGGGCGCATCGGTCTCGAAATGGATGCCGGCCAGCTTTTTTGCCTGGGCGTCATAGACAAAGTTCGGCTCAAGGTCATAGCCGGCCAGGGCCACCAGCGAATTCGCCTCGGGCTTGCCTGTGACCGGGTCGAGGCGGAACAGGGCGGCCGTGCCCTTGGCGGTCTGGTTCTGCAGCGCGTAGACCTCGCGCTCGGGTCCGACCCAGACCGGCGTCGCCGTCAGCCCGGTGACCATCGGGCCTTCGTCCCAGGCCTGCCAACCCTGCTTGTTGTCGAGCCGGCGATGGACGGTGATGCGGCCGGCGGCATAAGTCGTCGCCCACAGCGGCTGGCCTTGGCGGTCGAGCACCCAGCCCTTCACCCCGGGCGGCGCGTCTTCGCCCAAGGCGCTGCGCTCGGATGTCAGCGTATTCAGCCTGGCCAGCGCGATACGGGCGAGTTGGCCGGAGGTATCGATGGTGACGTTCTGGACGATCACATCGTCGCTGCCATCGTCCAATGTGTTGCGCAAGCTCCAGGTCCAGGCCAGCATGCGGCTCTGCTGGATCTTGCTGTCGGCAATGAAATTGGCTTCCGGGCTGATCAGCTGGCGCAGATCCTGACCCTCGCTGTCGACGCTCCACAGGCCCGGGCCTATGCCGTCGGTGCCGGCAGGCCGGCTGACAGTGAAGACCAGTCGCTTGTCATTGACCCATTGGGCATTGGCGATCTGCACATCTGAAAATGACGCCACCACCTTGGATGACTTGAGATCGGCGAGGTTGAAAACCGCCAGCTTCACCCCTTCACCGCCACCGCCGCTGATGATGGCTGCCAGCCGGCTGCCATCGGGAGACAGCCGCGGTGAGCTGAAGCCGGAAGTGCGGAAAAAATCGGCGATCGCCGGCGGCTTGGTCGGGCTTTGCGCCAGCACCAGATTGCTTGCCGTCAGGGCCAGGGCCGAGACGACAAGGGTGCGCCACAGCGCAGGGACATTCAACAACATATTGATTCCTCTTGGGATGCTCTGCATAACCCTCACGGCTTGTGCTAGCGCGGCCTCGGGCGGTCTGCGGCGTTGCATTTATTGCCAATAGCACGTGCTACTGGCCGCAAAACGCGCCTTGCATCCCATCCCGATCCGCGCTGCACCAACTCGCGTTGAGTTATGCAGAGCATCCCCTGCGAAAAAACCCGCCGGGCAGCAGCCGGGCGGGTCGGGTCTTGAATCAGGCCGGCCCTTGGCAGGCCGGTTTCATCATCAGAAAGTCTGGCTGTAGCGGACGAAGACGTACCGATCGATCGGCATGTCAGGATCGACCGCAGCCGCCGACGAGGTACCACCGAGGTTGCTGCTGGCATCAAACACGATCCGCGGCTTCTTGTTGAAGACGTTGTTCGCGCCGACCAGGATCTTGCCTTTCCACGGCGTCGTGTAACTAACGCTGATGTCGTTGTAGATCATTGCGGCCTTCTCGTCGTAGCCGGGTGAACCGTGCCACAGATCGGTCGCATGGTTGCAGGTCGCCACATCGTCCGTATCCCAGCAGGTCGTCTTCACAGCGCCGTAATAGCGCGTTGCTAGGGTGGCCGACCAGTCGCCACGCTTCCAGTCGAGGGCGACATTGGACTTGACGCGATAAGTACCGAAGTCACCCGCGTAGTCAACCCAATCCGAAGTCGCCGTGCTCTTGACCTTGTAGTTGTTGACATAGGAGGTTTCCGAGCGGATGCCGAACTGGCCAAAAGCCGTTGTCGGCATCTTGTAGTTCAAGCCGATGTCGACGCCTTCGGTCATCAGTTGACCCAGGTTCGCGTTGCCGCGCGCCAGGCTGCTGACCATACCGGTGACCGGATCACGCTTGAGCTTGTCGCAGAACGACTGCACGCCGGACGAATAGCATTGGCCCAGGATATAGCCCGACGACACTGCAGTGATGCGGTTGTCGACGCTGATCCGGTACCAGTCGAGCGCTGCGGTCAAGCCAGGCATGGCCGAGGGGCTGAACACGATACCCAAGGTCTTGGTCGTGGCAGTTTCAGGTGTCAAGGTCGAATTGCCTGCACCGGCCATGAAAGGCACCGTGCTCTGGCCGCCGCCCGAACTGACTGGCGTGCCAGCCTGATTCAGCTGACGGTAGTTCACCGGCACGCCGGCAGCGGTACAACGAGCCTTGATCGCCGCGTCCCTGGCAGCAGCGCCATTGACGCTGTCGCATGGGTCGAGGTACGAGTCATATGACTGCGAACCGCCACCGAAAGTGTCACCCAATGTCGGTGCGCGGAAGCCTTCGGCAAAAGTGCCTCGGGTCAGCACATCCTTGACCGGTTTCCACATGAAGCTGGCTTTGCTATTGGTCGTTTTGCCGAAGTTGCTGTAGTCAGAGGTGCGTGAAGCCAGATTGACACTCAACATTTCGGCAAAACGCTGGGCCTTCAGCAAGGGCACGTTCAACTCGGCATAAGCCTCCTTGACCGAATAGTTACCGACGGTCGCGTTGGCTGCCAGATCGGTCGAGAAGCCCGACTGCTCGAACTGCCCTGGCTTGTCGAAGCCGCTGATGTCGCGCTTCTCGAGGCCTGCGGCCAGACCGATGGCACCGGCTGGCAGCTTGAACAACTCACCCGAGACATCGGCTGTCAGGCTCTTCGTCGTGCTGCCATAACTGCCTTGGCCAGTCGACATCACATAGTCGAGCGCTGTCTTGTTCGAAGCCGATGGGCCGCCAACGATGTCAAACGGCGTGCATTCAGCCAGCGCGATCGGCACCGCTGCGGTGCCGCATTGGACGATGCCATTGGCGTTCATGAACGAAGGACCGACAGCCTTTTTCAGGTTCAGCAGGTTCAAATTGCCGGTGCTGACGAAAGTACCGCTGACCCGGCTGTAATTGACCCCGGTGCTCCAGTTCCATGGCATGCCGCCCAATGTCAGATCGCCTTCGAGGGTGGCGTCGACGTGGAAGGTCTTGTTCTGGTTGTCGGTGACGCGCGGCACTTCGATCACGCGGCGATAGAAGAACATATCCTTGCCAAGGCCGGCACCAGCAACCTGGTTGCCGTATGGGTTGAAATAGCTGTCCTTGTCGAGATAGATCGGATATTTCGACTGCACCAAGCTGTTCACCGGATAACCGGCGATCTGCCGGACCGATCCGCGTTCGGCATACATCGCCGTCGTCGAGGCCCGCATATTGGCCGGCAACTCGATCGAACCCTTGGTGAACACCGATGTCAGTTGCGTTGGCGACTGGAACATCATCTGGCTGGTCGGGTTGAAGGTGTCGTCAGGGTTGCCGACATAGGTGTGGTAGCTGGCCGGGTTGCGCGATGCCTGGCCAACGCCGACGCCGTCATAGCTGCCGGTATGGTTCAGGTAAAGGTTGACACCGGTAGCGCCACCACTTGCACTGACATTGCGGATCCGTCCCCAGGGACCGGCGCCCAAGGCGGCGGTCGCATAGTCGGGGCCATAGGTGTAGGAGGTGATCGGACGGGAATTGGACCAGACCGGATCTACCTTGCTGTGGGTCAGACCGAACATCAGCGAGGATTTTTCATTGCCGGCGCCGTAGGAGAAGTTGTAATCCTCGGTCTTGCCGTCGCCCTTTTCGTTCTGTCCCATATAGGCGCTGGCATAGCCGCCTTCCATCGTCCTCTTCAGGATGATGTTGACCACGCCGGCGATGGCGTCAGAGCCATAGATCGCCGAGGCGCCGTCCTTCAGCACTTCGATCCGGTCGATCATCGCGGAAGGAACGGTGGACAAGTCGGTGTAGCCGCCAACGGTGGTGGTCCAGCGCTTGCCGTTGACCAGCACCAGCAGACGCTGGGCGCCGAGGTTGCGCAGGTTGATGTACTGCCCGCCTTGCTCGCGGTTCGAAGTCAGCACCGAACCCTTGCTGAAAGCCGGCGTACCGGCTGCAGTCATTGAATTGATGATGTCGCCGACGGTGACCAGGCCACTCTTCTGGATTTCTTCCTGGGTCATCTTCAGGATCGGCTGGGCGGTCTCAACGTCGATCTGGCGGATGCGCGATCCGGTCACTTCGACCCGCTCCAGGCTTTGAGTCTGCGCCTGGGCCAGGCCGACAAGGCCCCCCAGGGTCAACATTGCCGCGATTGAAATTTTGGTGCGTTGATGCATGAATTCTCCAAAAAGAAAAGTCGATCCGACGGACGATCTCCGACGGTGTTTCCGGGCTCGAATAGCTCGCCCGCTTCGATGGCTTGAACACCGATTGTCCTCAACCCGGTGAGACAAGCCTTTGATGTGGCTCCTGGGTTTTACCCTTATTGCTTTTTTTTTGCGTAAAAAATTCACATCGCTGCAATCAAGATCCATCACGCAAACGAGTCAAGCACCTGCCTGCAAGACATCGATCTCCAGACAATAGGGCTGGATGTCAACAGGTCAAAAGGAATGGTGAAAACCGGTAAAACGTCCAAGCCGACTAAATTTCGTCGTTTATAGGCAACATTCTGCTGAAGGTTTGCAAGCGGGCAATCAAACCGTCATAAATCGTCACAAATTCTCCGCTTCTAAGGATGCTCTGCACAACTCAACGCGAGTGTGTGTAGTGCGGATCGGGATGGGATGCAAGGCGCATTTTGCGGCCAATAGCGCGTGCTATTGGCAATAAATGCAACGCCGCAGACCGCCCGAGGCCGCGCTAGCACAAACCGTGAGGGGTTATGCAGAGCATCCC
>CAMDHE010000026.1 GCA_945898095.1 Roseateles toxinivorans
TTGCATTGTGACCTAAATTACCGCTACACTTGCCGGCTTGGCGCTTTAGCTCAGCCGGTTAGAGCGACGGAATCATAATCCGCAGGTCCGGGGTTCGAATCCCTGAAGCGCCACCAGTAATAACGCAATGGAATCAAGCACTTAGCGCCAATCGGTACTAGGTGCTTTTTTCTTGGCTGGCTCTCATGTAGCCACCGGTACATGGTTCCGTACCGTGTAGCCGCTTAATTTAGGCTGGCGAACCGATCCTCATGCGCGAGTATTGGATTGGTAAGTTAGGGTGCGCCAACTTATACGATCCTAAATCAAGCATCCGACGCTGGTTTTTTGCTTAGCCCCTTTTGATTTGTTGTATCGCCGAGATGCGATCTCTTCATATGGCGGTGCAGACCAAGCCTACACGACTCGACTCGAGATGCAGTCAATCTATCCCACAATCGGTTGGTTGCAGCACCGGCAGGCGGCCTTGAACTGCGCTGAGATACCAAGTCAGGTGTGCAGCGAAGCCACGCTCAAGCGCAGGCCCACAGCATGCAACACCTTGGTCACGGTATCGAGGGTCGGATTCCCGTTTTCGCTCAGGGCGCGGAATAAGGTCTTGTCGCCCACATCGGCGCGGCGGGCTACCTCGGCCATGCCATGCGCTTTGGCGACTTGTCGCAGCGCCACCAGCAGTGCGCCAGCATCTTCCAGTTCCATGACGGCATCGATATACGCAGCGGCCTCGTCAGGATCGGTCAACGCGGCCGTCAGCGAGTCGTCGTAGCTTTTGTCACGTGCTGCTGTCATGGTGAACCTCTTTGTTTCCAGTCATTCAAATACGCAACCGCTTGATTGATGGCGCGGCCCTGGTCGCTCTTGTCACTTCCGCACAGCAAGAGCACCACCACGGGCCCTTGCCGACTCAAAAAAACCCGATAGCCCGGCCCATAGTCGATGCGCAACTCCTGCACGCCTTCGCGTAGAGGCTTGCAGTCGCCGAAGTTTCCCGTCCTGACTCGCTCCAGTCTTCCGCGGATTTTTGCCCTTGCAACGCTGTCTTTCAGGTCGCGCAGCCATTTCTCAAACGGGGCGGCACCTTGCGCGTCGGTGTAGATTCGAAGTTCCATGATGGTATCTTAAAAAATACTTTCAAGCGACGATGCATCGGGCAGTCGGCGCAGATTGGGCTTCGAACGCCAACCCGGCGTGGTCCAGAACCCTGGTCCGCAATTAAAACTGTTTATGTGGCCATTGCTGGCGCTGGTTTCACGCGCAAAGGAGTTGTCTTGAATCGCTGCTCTGCCTGCCACAGGTCATAGGCGCTTTGCTCTGCCAGCCATAGGCGGGCATCGCCTCCACGCTCCACGCCTAACCATGCTTCGATGCGCAAGGCCATTTCTGGCGAGATTGCAGCCCGGCCATTCAACACACGGGACAGGGCCACACGTGACACATCCAATTGCCTTGCAGTCTCGGTGACATTCAAGCCCAGCGCGGGCAAGACATCGTCACGCAGCGTAAGGCCAGGGTGCGGTGGGTTATGCATACGGGTCATGGCGGAACTCCTAGTGGTAATCCAAGTAATCGACCAGCACAGCGTCTGTGCCTTCAAAAGTGAATGTCACTCGCCAATTCCCATTGACCGAAACGGCCCAATGCCCCTTCAAGTCATCTGACAGTGGGTGCAGGCCCCATCCAGGCAGGCTCATATCCCGATCACAGGTAGCCACGTTCAGGCGGGCCAGCAACCGCGCCAACTTGGGTGCATGGTCTGGACGGATGCCGGCTATGGTGCCCCGCTCAAAGAATGCCTGCAGCCCCTTGTGGCCGAATGACTTAATCAGGGCTGATTGTATCTTGTAGCGTTACGCTTTGCAATTCAATTGCCAACCACCCGCAATGCTCCGGGCGCGGCCTTGGCGAAGGCGCTAAGGATGGTCTGCATAACTCAACGCGGATGTGTGCAGTGCGGACCGGGATGGGATGCAAGACGCAGTTTGCGGCCAATAGCGCGTGCTATTGGCAATAAATGCAACGCCGCAGACCGCCCGGGGCCGCGCTAGCACAAGCCGTGAGGGGTTATGCAGAGCATCCCTAATGGCGGCTCGATCTCCCTCTGGACTCGGAGGCTGTTTGCAGGCCGTAGAGAAAAGCTTGATGGTCATAACAGCCACTCCACAATTGCGTTTGCATCGCTTCTACCAAGGCCTCGGCATGGACGGCGCCGCGCAGAATGTCGCGGCGGTCCGGCGCATGGACCAGATCCATCCCATTGCGCGCATCCTGACCTGCCGCGACCAGGCTGAGGAATACGCCGGTCAGCCCGAGACCTGTTTCGACCAGGTAATGCAGCAGATCGTGGGGGGAGGATGCCCTGACGCGGCATGTCGATGGCCGCGCTGCTGCCGTCGCCGCGGACGAAGTTCAAGCGATCGTATTTTTCAGCGGCCGGGCGTTTGGTGGCGATCAGTTGCATCATTTGCATTCAGTTGATACGACGCTGGTTGGCCGCTGGCCGAGGCATCAACGCTGCACCGCGCCCCGCTGCTAGACCATCAACTCAATCAGGAATGGCCGCGCCAGGCCAAAGCTCTGCTGCATCAGGTCAGCGCATTGTTCCATCGTCGTGGCCCGGGCCGCTTCCACCCCCATGCCGCGCGCCAGATCCACCCAGCGCAGGTCCGGGTCGCCCAGATCCAGCATGCGCATAGCGGTCGGCCCAGGTTCGGCACCGACGGCGCGGTATTCGTTCTGCAGGATCGCGTATTTGCGGTTGTTCAGCAGGACGGTCGTCACGGGCAGGCGCTCGCGCGCCTGGGTCCACAAGGCCTGCAGCGAATACATGGCCGAGCCGTCGGCCTGCAGGCTCAGCACCCGCCGCTGGCTTCCGCTGCCCATGGCTGCGCCCGCCGCTACCGGCATCCCGTCGCCGATGGCACCACCCGCCAGATGCAGCCAGTCATGCGGGGCGGCATTGTGGGTGAAGCGATAAAAGCCGCGGCCATAGGAAACGCTTTCATCGGAGACGATTGCGTCCTGCGGAATCAGGGCAGCCAGCGTCTGCGCCAACTTCTCAGGGCTCGGCTCACCTTCGGCCGCTACCGGCCGCAGCCCAGCTTCAGGCAGCGCCGCTGCTGGCGCGCCCAAGGCCTCGACCAGGGCTTGCAACGCCGCTAACGGGTCCTGTTCCGGAGACGACAGCACATGAATTTGGGCATGCGCCGCCGACTGCAAGGAAGGCTTGCCCGGGTAGGCAAAGAAACTCACCGGGGCCTTCGCGTTCACCAGGATGATGTGCTCGTATTTCGCCAGTGCAGCCTGAGCCAGATCGGTGTTGTAGGGCACACGTTCCAGCGCGAGGCGGCCACGCCCCCGCGCCACAAGCCCGTTGACGTAGTCGGCCATCAGGCCGCAGCCGGTGGCAGAAGCGATGCGCCAGGCCAGATGCTGAGCCGGCTCCAGCACGGCGCCACCGGCCAACAACAGCAAGGTGTTCGCGCCTGAACGCAACACGCGGGCGGCTTGGTCCACCGCGGCAGCGTCGATCGGCGGCGCTGCGAGCAAAGCCAAAACTTGCCCGACGCGGCCACCTTCGTCCCAGGAAGCGTCCGAAGGCAATATCAATGTCGCAATCTGGCCCTGGCAGGAAAGCGCCGCCTGCACGGCAGCGGCGGCATCGCGCCCCACCTCACGCGCATCGGTGCAAGTGCGAACCCAGGCCGAGACAGTGCGCGCCAGGGCTTCGGTGTCGGTGGCCAAGGGCGGATCGTAGGGCCGGTGCCAGGTGGCATGGTCGCCGACGATGTTGACAATACCGCTGTGGGCCCGACGCGCGTTGTGCAGGTTCGCCAGGCCATTGGCCAAACCCGGGCCGCAATGCAGCAGGGTGCAGGCCGGCTTGCCGGCCATGCGCCAGTAGCCATCAGCCATGCCGGTGACCACGTTCTCCTGCAGGCCAAGCACGCAACGCATGCCAACGGCCTGGTCCAAGGCCGCCACGAAATGCATCTCGCTGGTGCCGGGATTGGCAAAGCAGGTATCAACACCCGCCGCGAGCAGCGTCTCGACCAAGCTTCTGGCGCCGTTCATGCAAAGCTCCTTGAATGTGCAGGCCCCGATTGTGCGTTGTGCAGCGCCCGGCGATTTGTCCCCAGGGATTGACCGCTACTGAGCCGGTAAAGCGACCAGCTCAAGTACGGCCTGAGCGAACAAGTCCGGTGATTCCTGCGGCATGTTGTGCCCCACGCCGGGTACCACGCGGTGCGAACGTGAACTGGTAAATCGATGGCCCTGGGCGCTGGCGGCCGACGGGGGTCGGACACCATCATCTGCGCCATCGAAGGTGATCGTCGGCACCGTGATGGCGGGTTGAGCCGCCAGTTTTCTTTCAAATTCCGCATAAGCCGGGTCGCCAGCTAGCAGGCCAAAGCGGTGACGGTAGGATTGAATCACCACCTCGACAAAGTCAGGGTTGTCGAAAGAGGGCGCGGTATTGGCGAAGGTCGCCTCGTCAAAATCCCAGGTCGGAGACCAGAGTTTCCAGAGCAATCGAGTGATCGCTTGCCGGTCTTTCTGCAGGCCCGCACGGCCGCGTTCGCTGTGGAAGTAATACTGGTACCAAAGGCGATGCTCATTTTCGGGCGTGTCGGGCAGCATGCCTTGAGCGATGTTCTGGATGTTGTAGCTGTTGAAAGAGACCAGACCCTTGCAGCGTTCGGGCCACAAGGCAGCAACCACGCAAGCAGCTCGCCCGCCCCAGTCGTAACCGGCCAGGATGGCTTTGGGGATGGCCAAAGCATCCATCAGCGCCAGCAAGTCTGCCCCGAGCGCTGCTTGTTCGCCCGAGCGCGGTGTAGATGGTTCCAGGAATCTTGTTTGCCCATAGCCGCGCAGGTAGGGAACGATCACCCGGCAGCCCGCAGCCGCCAACATCGGCGCAACTTCAGCGTAGGCCTGGATGTCATAGGGGAAGCCATGCATCAAGAACACAGGCTGACCCTCTGAAGGGCCTGATTCCGCGTAGCTGATGCTTAAAACACCCGCGTTGATTTGCTTGTTCGCATTCATCTTTTTCCAGGAACCTCTACTCAAGATACGCGCCGCTAGTATTTTCGGACTCAATCAGCCCGAGCTGAATCCGGCAATTGTCGTCCGGGCCTTGGAAGGAAATACCTCGTTCATTTGGCCAGAACCTGGATGCCCCGCTGCGGCGCCGGGGGTTTGCAATCCCCCTGGTGAACCGCAAGCAGAAACTGCTCGATTGTCTGGGTCGTCAGCGCCTGGCTGCGCCGCGACATGCCATGTCCGGCCAGGTTCATATGCGTTGCGCCTTCGATGACGGCAAACCACTTGCAGCCCGGGGCCATGTTCTCGAACGGCTCGCGCCTGGTTTCCCAACTACCACCGCCGAGTTCATCGTCCTTGGTACCGGTGATCGACAGCAAGGGCTTCGAAATCCCCTGCCAAGCGCCCACCGGGAAAATCGATCCCGATCCTTGCGGTGACAGGGCGATATAGACATCAAATGCATCCGCAGCGTTCAGCCCGAGCTTGTTTCTTGCGCCAGCCTCGATCATCGTCGTCGCCGCACCCATCGAATGCCCGAGCAGGATCGCCTCGCCAGCATTGCAGCGCTGCTCAGCCCAATGCCTGGCTGCGGCAATGTCCATGAAGCGCCCTTCGTAGGCCTGCAGTTCGGTGATCAATCGGGCCAAGCCATCGCGCAGGCCCTGGCCTTGAATCTGCCGCTTGAGCGCTTGCAGGCCGCTTTCCTGATGACCAACAACGACGGTGAAATAACGCAGCGAAGACAGCGCCTGGCCGAGATAGGCATAGCCGGTTTCACTCCCGCCAGCACCAGGCGAAATGATCGCAATGCCCAGGCAAATGTCGCTTACCGGCGGTGCGTAGACCTTAACCTGGACTGACCTGCCGTCCTGACGCGTCACCATATCCGGCTGCTGTGCCGCGACGTTGCCGGCAAACAGTGCCAAGATGACGCCAAGAAGGATCTGGAGCCGAATCATCTGGAAGCTGCGGCTTCAACGCACCGTTGCCGCATCCTGCCCGAACAGAATTCGTTTGGCCGCTTCATCGACGACTGGCGCATTACTGATTGCCGCGGCCCTGGCATAGGCGCGCACTGTCGCAGGACGCGACCGGATGCGCTCGAACCAGTTCGCTACATGCGGGAAATCCTCCAGCTTCTGGCGCTGGCGCTGATGAGAAAAGATCCAGGGATAGCAGGCCATGTCGGCGATTGAATAAGCGCCGGCGATGTAGTCAAGGCCCTGCTCTTGCATTTCTCCCAGCTGTTTGTTCAACACGGCATACAGGCGCGCCGTCTCCTTGACGTAGCGCTCGATCGCATAGGGCACAGGTTCTGGGGCGTATTGGGTGAAATGGTGGGTCTGGCCCGCCATCGGGCCGAGCCCGCCCATCTGCCAGTAGAGCCATTGCAGCGCCAGGTTACGGCCGCGCAGGTCTTGCGGAATGAATTGCCCGGTCTTGTCGGCCAGATATTGCAGGATCGCGCCTGACTCGAAGATCGACAAGGGTTCACCACCATCTGCCGGCGCATGATCGACGATCGCCGGAATGCGGTTGTTCGGGGCAATGCGCAGGAAATCTGGCGCGAACTGCTCGCCGCGGCCGATATTGACAGCCAAGATTCGACAAGGCAGGCCTGCCTCCTCGAGGAACATGGTGATCTTGTGGCCGTTCGGTGTGGTCCAGTAATAGAGGTCGATCATGGCTGTTCCGGTCAATTTTCCAGCCGGGCGTTCTGCGGGAAGATGATTTTTCGAGCGGCCTCATCCATCTCGGTTTTGAAAGCATGGCTGGTCTTCAGTGCATCAGCGCGCTGTGCGGCCGGGCGCAGGTTGATTTCGTCGAACAAGCGTTTTACGTTGGGCAGCTTGTTCCAAGCCTCGGCGCCAAGGATGAAAGGCACGGCACGGGCCCAGCCCCAGACAGCGATGTCGACCAGCGTGTAGCTATCGCCGAGCATATAGCGGTGCTTGGCGAGTTGTGCGTCGATCAGGTCCCAATGCCGCCAGGCTTCGAAGTCATAGCGGTTCAATGCGTAGACCTTGGGCTCGGGCGCGAAATGCTTGAAGTGCACTGCCTGGCCTGAATAGGGGCCGATGCCGGTGGCGACCAGCAACATCCAGGACAGCATCTGGGCCCGCGCCTCGGGCGTATTGGCCGGCAGGAAACGGCCGGTCTTCTCGGCCAGATAAAGCAGGATGGCGGTGCTGTCGAATATCACCGCATCGCCATCGACAAGGGCCGGCGTCTTGGCATTCGGATTGATGGCCAGAAACTCCGGAAGATGCTGATCGCCCTTGCGCGTATCCACCGGCACCAACTCATAAGGCAAGCCGCATTCTTCGAGAAACAGCGCCACCTTGGCGGGATTGGGGGATGGGTGGTAATAAAACTTGATCACGGCGCTTCCTGTTGAGGGTCGGAGGCGCCGATTTTGCACGCATTGGCTTGCAGGCGTTGCCGGCAATGACTTTGGCTGGCCGCTGCTTCAGGGCCGACTGGCGGATCCACTTTCGTTTCGGTGCGGCAAGCTCGACCCTTGCTGATGCTGGTTGATACCGCGCAAAGCGACTTGTGAGCCGTCCACGGAAAGTGCCGTGATGCTGACAATCCTGCGCCAATGGTTCAGCCGCTTCCTGCGTCGGCGGCAGCGACTCAGACATTTCGGGCGCCATCTGTTCGCTGATGCGCTGGCCAGGCAAGGGCCGGCGCAGCCAGCAGCGCCGCATTTGGCGCGTGAATTGCAGCGTGCGTCCGAGGAAACCCCGGATGCGGCGATCGCCCGCAGTCGCTCACATGCCGAAGGTTTGACCCAGGCCGAAGCCCGCAAGCGACTGGCCCGCATCGGACCCAACGAGGTCGAGCATGAAAAGCCGCTGCCGGCCTGGCTGCATCTCTGGCTTTGCTACAAGAACCCGTTCAACCTGCTGCTCAGCGCATTGGCATTGCTGTCCTTCCTGAGCGAAGACGCCAAGGCAACGGTCGTCATCGGCTGCATGGTCGGGCTGAGTACCGTGATCCGCTTCGTCCAGGAAGGCCGCTCGCACCGGGCGGCAGAAAGCCTGAAGGCGATGGTCGGTAACCGGGCCACGGTGATCCGGCGTACAGCCGGCGCCGACCAAGGCCCGTCAGCGCCAATCGACATCCCGCTGCGCGAGTTGGTACCGGGCGACCTGGTGGCGCTGTCGGCGGGCGACATGATTCCGGCTGACTGCCGACTGCTGAGTGCGCGGGGCTTGCATATCGCCCAGTCCGCATTGACCGGTGAATCGCTGCCGGTGGAGAAGTTCGCGCTGACTATCCGGCATCAGGACAAGGCGGCTGCAGCCGGTCCGCTGGAGAGGAGCAATCTGGTTTTCATGGGCACCAACGTGGTCTCGGGAACGGCCACGGCACTGGTGCTGGCCACCGGCAGCCGCAGCTATTTCGGTTCACTGGCATCGAGCGCCATGGCCAGCGACCCGGAGCCGAATGCGTTTCAGACTGGGGTCAACAGCGTCAGCTGGCTGCTGATCCGCTTCGCGCTGGTGATGGTGCCGATCGTGCTGCTGGTGAACGGGTTCACCAAGGGCGACTGGATCGAGGCTTCGCTGTTTGCGCTGTCAGTCGCGGTCGGGCTGACGCCGGAAATGCTGCCGATGGTGGTGACGACGACGCTGGCCAAGGGGGCGGTGCTGTTGTCGCGCAAGAAGGTCGTCGTCAAACGACTCGACGCGATCCAGAACTTCGGCGCGATGGACATGCTTTGCACTGACAAGACCGGCACGCTGACGCAGGACAAGATTGCGCTGGCCTTGCATGCCGACATCTTCGGCATGCCCTCGGACGAGGTATTGAATTTCGCCTACCTGAACAGCCATCACCAGACCGGCTTGAAGAACCTGCTCGACCATGCGGTTCTCGAGCATGTCGAGCTTGCCACCTTGCTCAAGCTCGAGCAGGACTACGCCAAGGTCGATGAGATTCCGTTCGACTTCGAGCGCCGGCGCATGTCGGTCGTGGTGTCCGCGCCCGATCAGCAGCATCAATTGATCTGCAAGGGCGCGGTGGAAGAGGTGTTGGCGGCATGCATGCATGCGCGCATCGCCGGCCAGAACGGCGCTGAAGACCTGCCGCTCGATGCCCAACTGCTGGCTCGCGTCCAGCAGGTCACGCGGGATTTGAACCAGCAAGGTTTGCGCGTGGTTGCCGTCGCGATGAAATCGCTGCCGGCGGAGCAGAGCCGCTACTCGGTGGCCGACGAGACCGGCCTGACCTTGATCGGCTATATCGCCTTCCTCGACCCACCGAAGGACTCGGCCGCGCCTGCGCTGCAGGCGCTGGCTGCACATGGCATCCGGGTCAAGGTGCTGACCGGTGACAACGAGTTGGTCACCGCGCGGGTCTGCCGCGATGTCGGCCTGGCGGTACAGGGGGCTTTGCTGGGCGCACAGGTCGAGCAGATGGACGCTGCAGCGTTGGCGCTGGCAGTCGAAAACAACGACGTTTTTGCCAAGCTCGCGCCGCTGCACAAGGAACGCGTCGTGCGCGCCTTGCGGGCCAATGGCCATGTGGTCGGTTTCATGGGCGACGGCATCAACGATGCGCCGGCGCTGCGCGCCGCCGACATCGGCATCTCGGTCGATACGGCGGTCGACATCGCAAAGGAAGCCGCCGACATCATCCTGCTCGAGAAAAGCCTGCTGGTGCTCGACGAAGGCGTGGTCGAAGGCCGCCGCACCTTCTGCAATATGTTGAAGTACATCCGTATGACGGCGAGCAGCAACTTCGGCAATGTGCTGTCGGTGCTGGTGGCGAGCGCATTTTTGCCCTTTTTGCCGATGCTGCCGCTGCAGTTGCTGCTGCAGAACCTGCTCTACGACATCTCTCAGACCGGCATCCCTTTCGACCATGTTGACAAGGAACTGGTCAGCAAGCCGCTCCAATGGAACCCCGCCGACATCGGCCGTTTCATGCTGTTTTTCGGCCCGATCAGCTCACTCTTTGACCTCGCCACTTTTGCCCTGATGTGGTCGGTTTTTGGCGCCAACAATCTGGCCAACCAAGCGCTGTTCCAGAGCGGCTGGTTCGTCGTCGGCCTGCTGACGCAGACCCTGGTCGTGCAGATGTTGCGAACACCGAAGCTGCCCTTGATTGAAAGCCGGGCGGCACCGCAGCTGCTGTTGATGAGCCTGGCCATCATGGCCTTTGGCATCTGGCTGCCGATGGGGCCGCTGGCCGGCTATTTCAAACTGCAAGCGCTGCCGCTGGCATTTTTCCCCTGGCTGCTGATTCTGCTGGCGGGTTACAGCTTGCTCACTACCCTGATGAAGCGCAGCTACATCAGGCGTTTCGGCTGGCAGTGACTTACAATTACTGCGTCACAGAATCAAAGCGCTGACGCGGCCCGAGGCAACTCAGGCCGTTTTCATTTCAGCCACTTTGAGTCGATCAACGCAGCCCCTGGAAAACACCATGAACCGCTGTGCAGTTTTTATCGCGGCCCTGGCGTTGAGCTTGGCCGCACAGGCCCAGCGCCTGTTTCCGGCCCAGGCCTTGCGTGGCGAGATGGTCGTCGTTCAGGCGCCCGAGGTGAGCCTGAACGGCCTGCCCGCGCGCCTATCACCCGGCAGCCGCATCCACGACCAGAGCAACTTGCTGCAGCTGTCAGCCAGCCTGACCGGCCAGCAACTGAGCGTCAATTACACCGTCGACCGCGAAGGTCTGATCAAGGAAGTCTGGCTGCTTAGCCCGACGGAGCGGGCCAACAGGCCTTGGCCGCGCAACCCGCAAGAAGCCGCCGCCTGGACTTTTGACCCGGCCACCCAGACCTGGACAAGACGCTGAAAACACGCAGGAACCCAATATGAGCAAAAAAGTATTCATCAAGACCTTTGGCTGCCAGATGAACGAGTACGACTCGGGCAAGATGGCCGATGTCCTCGGCGCAGCGCAGGGCTATGAGAAGACCGACGATGTGGAACAAGCCGACCTGATTCTGTTCAACACCTGTTCGGTGCGCGAAAAAGCGCAGGAAAAGGTCTTCTCCGACCTGGGCCGGGTCAAGCACCTGAAGGCCAAGGGCGTGCTGATCGGTGTCGGCGGCTGCGTCGCCAGCCAGGAAGGGGCGGCGATCATCGACCGCGCGCCTTACGTCGATCTGGTGTTTGGTCCGCAGACCTTGCACCGCTTGCCGCAGATGCTCAAAGCGCGCCTGGCCGAGCGTCGTCCGCAAGTCGACATCAGCTTCCCCGAGATCGAGAAATTCGACAATCTGCCCCCGGCCAAGGTCGACGGCGCATCGGCCTTCGTCTCGGTCATGGAGGGCTGTTCAAAATATTGCTCCTACTGCGTCGTACCCTATACGCGCGGCGAAGAAGTTTCGCGTCCGTTCGACGATGTGCTGACCGAGATCGCCGGACTGGCCGACCAGGGCGTGCTGGAAATCAACCTGCTCGGCCAGAACGTCAATGCCTACCGCGGCAAGATGGGTGACAGCGGCGAATATGCCGACCTGGCATTGCTGCTCGAATATGCGGCTGAAATCCCCGGCATCCAGCGCCTGCGTTTCACCACCAGCCACCCGAACGAGTTCAGCCAGCGCCTGATCGAGGCCTACGGCAAGATCCCGCAATTGGTGAACCATCTGCATCTGCCAGTCCAGCATGGCAGCGATCGCATCCTGATGGCGATGAAGCGCGGTTACACCGCGCTCGAGTTCAAGAGCACGATCCGCAAGCTGCGTCTGATCCGGCCCGACATCCGCATCGCCAGCGACTTCATCGTCGGCTTTCCCGGCGAGACCGCCGAAGACCATGGCAAGCTGATGAAGTTGGTCGACGATGTCGGTTTCGATGCGTCCTACAGCTTCATCTTCAGCCCGCGTCCGGGAACGCCTGCGGCGGCGCTGGAAGACCTGACCCCTTACGAAGCCAAGGTCGCGCGCCTGCAGGAATTGCAGGCCGCGATCGAAGCCAACAGCCTGGCGATCAGCCAGACCATGGTCGGATCGACCCAGAAAATCCTGGTGACGGGCAATGCACGCAAGGATGCGAGCGAATTGATGGGGCGCACCGAATGCAACCGCATCGTCAATTTCAAGGGCCAAGCGCGTTTGATGAATCAGCTGGTCGACGTCACCATCACCCAGGCTTTGGCCCATTCGCTGCGCGCCGAAGTGCTGACCCTCGACGAGGTCAGCGTCCCGGCTTGAGCGTCATCCACCATTGCGGCAGACTCACGCCGAGCAACAGCAAGCCATAGCCGGCGATGGTTCCGTCATGTCCGAGCAGCCAAAGCGCGGCAATCAGACCGGCGCTGCCGCCCAGCGCACCCGCCAGAGTCAAGCGGGCCCAGGCGGTGCTGGTCAGTTGGCGCCGCCAGAGCAGCTTGACGACCATAGCAAGCATGGCGGCCACCGCCCAGGCGGGGGCAAAAAAATTGGCGATATGCCAGAAGGCGTCGAGCGGGCTCAAGAAATTTCTTTGGGGTTGAACTTGCGTCAGGCTTGATGAATGTCAATTGCAGCGAATCGTTCGCAAATTTCTGCGCCGGCTGATCCAGGATAATTTGCCACACGGGGCTCGGAAATCCGCTGTCGTTCCTACCCGGCAACAACAAATTTTATAATGTTCAGATGACGGTGTTCACCCTTGGCCTGAATCACAACTCCGCCCCGCTTGATTTGCGCGGGCGATTTGCATTCACGCTTGAACAATTGGCGCCGACGCTGTTGAACTTTCGCGAGCTGATGCAACTGCGGGCGCCGCGTCAAACAGCTGGCTTGACCGAAGCGGCCATCTTGTCCACCTGCAACCGCACCGAGCTGTACATGGCCGGCAACGCCGCGATGGTGCAGCCGGCGTTTGACTGGCTGGCCACCATCGGCGGCATCGAAAGCAAGGCCTTGATGCATCACGCTTATGTGCGCGAAGGCAGCGCGGCCGCACGACATGCTTTCCGGGTCGCCAGCGGCCTTGATTCGATGGTGCTGGGCGAGCCGCAGATCCTCGGGCAGATGAAGCAGGCGGTGCGCGAGGCCGATCAGGCTGGCACCTTGGGATCGACGCTGCACCAGCTGTTCCAGCGCAGTTTTGCAGTCGCCAAGGAAGTACGCACCTCGACCGAAATCGGCGCCCATTCGATCAGCATGGCTGCCGCCTCGGTGCGCCTGGCCGGCCAGTTATTCGAGGATCTGACCAAGATCAAGGTCTTGTTCGTCGGCGCCGGCGAGATGATCGAGCTTGTGGCCACCCATTTTGCCGCCAAGGCGCCGATGGCGATGGCGGTGGCGAACCGGACGCTTGAGCGTGGTGAAAAACTCGCTGGCAGGCTGGGCGCCGAAGCCGTGCGACTGGCCGACTTGCCGCATCGGCTGCATGAATTCGACGCGGTGATTTCCTGCACTGCCAGCAGCCTGCCCTTGATCGGCCTGGGCGCGGTCGAGCGGGCCTTGAAATTGCGCCGGCGCCGGCCGATGTTCATGGTCGATCTGGCCGTGCCGCGCGACATCGAGCCCGAAGTCGGCAGGCTCGACGATGTCTACCTGTACACCGTCGACGAGCTGGCTTCGCTGGTCCAGACGGCGGGTGAAAAGCGCCTCGCAGCGGTCGAGCAGGCCGAAGCGATCATCGAAACCGGTGTGCAAAGCTTTGCCCATTGGCTCGGCCAGCGCCATACGGTGCCGCTGATCCAGGCGCTGAATGCACAGACCGACAGTTGGCGCGAACATGAGCTGGCCCGTGCCCGCAAGCAACTGGCGCGCGGCGCCGATCTGAATGAAGTGCTGGAAGCGCTATCGCGTGGCCTGACGCACAAGATCCTGCACGGCACCTTGGCCGAACTGCATGCCAGCGACGGCGAGCAGCGCTTGCAACTGGCGCAAACGGTGTCGCGGCTATTCCTGCGCAACAGTCCGCGCGACCCGGCCGAGCATTAGCGCCGACAAGGGCTTTCCTGCCTCCGCAGCGCCAGTTTGGCGCCGGCCCTCTTTTCAACCATTTGCCTTCCATGAATGAATCGCTGCGTCAGCAATTCGAGCGCCTCGCCTATCGCCTGAGCGAGCTCGACAACATCCTGGCCGAAGGCTCGATCGCCGCCGACATGAAGCGTTATCGCGCCTTGTCGAAGGAACAAGCTGAAGCCTCGGCCTTGGTCTCGAAATACCGCCTATACCTGCAGCGCGAAGCCGATCTGGCCGAGGCGCGCGAACTGCTGGACGACCCCGACATGGCCGGGATGGCGCGCGAAGAAATCAGCGCTGCCGAAAGCGACATCACCAGGCTGCATCAGGAATTGCAACTGGCGCTGCTGCCGGTCGATCCGGATGACGAGCGGCCGGCATTTCTGGAAATTCGCGCCGGCACCGGCGGCGATGAATCGGCCTTGTTCGCCGCCGATCTCGCGCGCATGTATCTGCGTTATGCCGAGCGCCAGGGCTGGAAAACCGAAATCCTCTCGTCCAGTGACTCAGATCTCGGTGGCTACAAGGAACTGGTGCTGCGCATCGAGGGCGACCATGTCTATGGCCGGCTGAAGTTCGAATCGGGCGGCCACCGGGTGCAGCGGGTACCGGCGACCGAAAGCCAGGGTCGCATCCATACCAGCGCCTGCACGGTGGCGGTGATTGCCGAGCCCGATGCGGCTGAGGAGATCCAGCTGAATCCGGCTGATTTGCGCATCGACACCTTCCGGGCCAGCGGCGCAGGCGGCCAACATATCAACAAGACCGACAGCGCCGTGCGCATCACCCATGTGCCGACCGGGTTGGTGGCCGAATGCCAGGACGACCGCAGCCAGCACCGCAACAAAGCCAAAGCGATGCTGGTGCTGGCCGCCAGGCTGCGCGACAAGGACCGCCATGAGCGCGAGGCCCGCGACGCCGCCAACCGCAAGGGTCTGATCGGCAGCGGCGACCGCAGCGACCGCATCCGAACCTACAACTTTCCCCAAGGCCGGTTGACCGACCACCGCATCAATCTGACGCTTTACAAGCTCGGCGCGATCATGGACGGCGATCTCGACGATGTCGCTGCGGGTCTGCAGGCAGCGCAAGCGGCTGAACAACTGGCGCTGCTGGAGGGCCGCGCATGAACCTGCCTGCCGATGTCGGCGCGGCGCTGGCATTGGCACGCGCTTCAGGCCTTGAGCGCCTCGATGCACAACTGCTGCTCGCCGCGGCAATGCAGCAGAGCCGGGCCTGGCTGCTCGGCCATGACGATGAAGCGCTGAGCAAGTACCTCGCCGCGCGCATCACAGCCCAGATTGCGCAGCGCGCTGCAGGCATGCCGCTGGCCTATATCGTCGGCGAAAAGGAATTCCATGGCCTGCTGCTCAAGGTCACGCCCGACACCTTGGTGCCGCGGCCCGACACCGAGACCCTGGTCGACTGGGCGCTGGAAATCCTGCAACTGCTGCCCGGCGAGCCTGCGGTGGTTGACTTGGGCACCGGTAGCGGCGCGATCGCCCTGGCGATCAAGCATCGGCATCCGTCCGCGGCGGTCCAGGCGGTTGAACTCAGCACAGCGGCGCTGGCGGTCGCACAGGACAACGCCCGACGCCTCGGCCTGGCGCTGCGCTTTCACCAGGGGGACTGGTGGCAACCGCTGGCCGGCCAGCGATTCGACCTGATCGTCAGCAATCCGCCTTATATCGCCGGATCCGATCCGCATTTACCGGCTCTTAGGTTCGAGCCGCTTGAGGCCTTGACGCCGGGTGGCGACGGGATGGCGGCATTGCTTGCCTTGATCGATGGCGCACCCGATCACCTGCGGCCGGGAGGCTGGTTGCTGCTCGAACATGGCTATGACCAGGCCGAAGCTGTGGCCGCAGCGCTACGTTTACGTGGCTTTACAGAGCCGGCATTACGCCTGGACTTGGGTGGCCAGCCCAGGGTCAGCGGCGCGCGATGGCTTGATTGATGGTTGCGCTGCCAAAAAAATTTGATTCCGCATCACTATCACGCCGCGATGTGAACTTCAGGCGTAGCATCGACTGACGGGCGCCGACTGTGCGCCATCAGGAGACTGCCATGACGCTTGCACACAAGGCCTTTCGTGCCGCTCTGTTCAGTACTTGCTTGTTGTTCCAATTTGCAGCAACACCCGCAATGGCCGATGGTTTGCAGATCAGCGAGACGCCGCGCTGGCAGGCGCGCTTGCAGCTCGGCAGTATCGACAGCAGCATGCTCGGCTGGACTGAGGGCAGGCGCTACAGCAGCTCAAGGCTGTTGAGCGCCAATCTGCTCGGCGACTATTACCTGACCGGCTCGGGACTGGAGAATGTACGCGGCGGTCTGCGCGCCACTGGCGGTATGTTGATGGGTCCGCTCTCGTTGAGCGGCTCAGGCTTGGCGCTCGGGACGAGCAGCTTCCAGCTCGGCCAGACTCTGGCGATCGGTCGGCGCAGTCTGCTGGCAACTGGCCTTGACGCGAGTGACTCGGGCGCGTCGCTGTCCTATGTTGGCATAGGCTATAGCGGGCAATCGCTGCATGGCGGCTGGGGCTTCAGCGCCGACCTGGGGCTGCTCAACAAGGCTTCCGTCGGAGGTCTGCGTCTGGGCAACAGCAATATGTCCGGAATGGAAGATGTGTTGCGCGACATGCGCTATAAACCCGTGCTGCAACTCGGCTTGTCTTATTCCTATTAGACGGGATCCTGCCGGCTCGCTGATAATCATGCCCGGAAATCCACTTTGGGCGAAACAAGAATGAACGAAGTTCAACAACGTATTGACGAGCTGGTCAAGGGCAACCGCGTAGTGCTATTCATGAAGGGGACAGCGCAATTTCCGATGTGCGGCTTCTCAGGCCGGGCGATTCAGATTCTGAAGGCCTGCGGCGCAGCCGATCTGAAGACCTTCAATGTGCTCGAAGACGATGGCGTTCGCCAGGGCATCAAGGATTACGCCAGTTGGCCGACGATCCCCCAGCTCTATGTCAACGGGGAATTCGTCGGTGGTTCGGACATCATGATGGAGATGTACGAATCGGGCGAATTGCAGCAGGTCCTGGCTTCCCACTGACCGGCAGCAGCGTGGCACAAAGACTGGTCGTCGGCATCACCGGCGCAACAGGCGCAGCCTATAGCTTGCGCCTTCTGCGCCGGGGCCGCGAGCTGGGGCTGGAAACGCATCTGATCATCACCCCGGCCGGGGTGATGAACGCGCACCATGAACTCGGACTCGATCGGCATCAACTCGAGCGTGAAGCCAGCTACGCTTATGCGCCCGGCGATGTCGGCGCCTGCGTGGCGAGCGGCAGTTTCGCCACTGCAGCGATGATCGTGGCGCCCTGCTCGATGAAGACTCTGGCATCGGTGGCCCATGGATTCGGCGACAACTTGCTGACCCGCGCGGCCGATGTGACGCTGAAAGAGCGGCGCAGGCTGATCCTGATGGTGCGTGAAACACCGTTCAATCTGGCCCATCTGCGCAATATGGTGGCGGCCACCGAAATGGGCGCGATCATCTTCCCGCCCTTGCCGGCTTTTTATCACCGCCCGAAAAGCATTGACGAGTTGATCAACGAGAGCGCCGAACGAGTGCTGGAGTTGGCTGGAGTCGTCGGCGCCGAACCGAAAGTCTGGGCCGGGCTTCGTCCTTGAGTTCGACTCGCGCCTAGTTTTCATCCGGCAGCAGCCATTGTCGCCTTGCTGCGAGCACTGCCTGAGGATATTCCTGACGTCCGCGGCTGCCGTTGTAACGACCCAGCGCCATGGACAGGTCGCCCTTTTCAAGGTCGAGGTAATGGCGCAGGATCAGGCAACCGAAGCGCAGATTCGTCTGCATATGGAACAGCGCTGAAGCCCGGCCATCGCCGATCAAGCGGGTCCAGAACGGCATCACCTGCATATAGCCGCGTGCGCCAGCGCTGCTGATCGCATATTTCCGGAAGCCGCTTTCGACCTGCACCAGGCCCAACACCAAGGCGGGCTCGAGCCCGGCACGTTTGCTCTCGTACCAGCAGGTTTCCAGGAATTCGATGCGGGTCTGGGTTTCGCTCTTGCGACTTTTCAGCTTCTCGCTCAGCGCGCCGAGCCAGCGCAGATAAGCCAGGCGAGAATCAATATTGTCGAACTGGGGTCTGGGCGGGGCGCTGTGGCGCAGCGCAGCTGCAAGGGCAGAGCGCACCGCATCGACCAGCGGCTCTTCCAGCTGCGCCCCGGCACAAGCCCAGCGCGGCATGGCCAGAGCGGCGACAGCCGCCAGCGCCATGCGTCGGCTCGGGCTTGCTTTGTTCACCCTAGATTCGGTAGTTGGACGCGGCCGAGTGGGCTGCGATGTGGTGCGCTGGCAAGGCGCGCCGACGCAGTGGGCTGATGCCCGCCAGGAGAAGCAACACAGCCAGCGTGCGGTAGCGCGGCTCAATCGGCTGCGTAGCGTTCTCACCCACTGGGAGGTGGCAGGCGGGCAGGAAAATCTCAACAGGCATGCAGCTTCCGAGGCGGTTGGGAGCGGTCAACTGCTGAATCTAGGGTCAAGGTTTCAGCTTGGCTTTCAGATAAGCCAGCAGTTCGGTCAATGGAAGCTTGGTGGCTTCGGCGTCGCGGCGGCCCTGGTATTCAACCTGGCCTTCCTTCAGGCCACGGTCAGACAGCACGACCCGGTGGGGCAAGCCAACCAGTTCCCAGTCAGCAAACATCGCTCCTGGGCGCTCGCCTCGGTCGTCGAGCAGCACGTCGACACCCAGCGACAACAATTCGTCGTGCAGCTTGTGGGCTGCTACCTTGACCTCTTCGCTGCGGTCCATGCCGATCGGGCAAATCACCACGCTGAACGGGGCGATCGACTCAGGCCAGATGATGCCGCGGGCGTCGTGATTCTGTTCGATGGCGGCACCGAGGATTCGGGTCACGCCGATGCCGTAGCAACCCATCACCAGGAACTGCGGCTTGCCGTTCTCGTCGAGGAAGGTCGCGTTCATGTCCTTCGAGTATTTGGTTCCTAGCAAGAACACATGGCCGACTTCGATGCCGCGCTGGATGGCCAGCAAACCCTTGCCATCCGGCGAGGCATCGCCAGCGACGACATTGCGAATGTCGGCGACCAGATCGGGCTCGGGCAGGTCCCGGCCCCAATTGGCGCCGGTAAAATGGTGGTCGGCTGTGTTGGCGCCGCAGACGAAGTCACTCATCGAGGCAACGCTCCGGTCGGCGATGACCTTGACCGGTTTCAGGGTCTTGATCGGGCCGAGATAGCCGGGTTTGCAACCGAAATATTCGTCGATCTCGGCATGGGTGGCAAAGCGGAATCCAGACTTGAGGCCATCGATCTTGCCAGCCTTGACCTCGTTCAGTTCATGGTCGCCGCGCAGCAGCAGCAACCAGACCGTCGACTTGACGATCGCGCCATGCGGGTCCAGCTGATCGCTGGCCAGCACCAATGACTTGACCGTCTGGGTCAGCGGCAAACCGAGCATGGCGGCTACGGCTTCGCAAGTGGCCTGACCGGGTGTCGGCGTCAAGGCCAGCGGCTGCAAGGCTTCGGCCCGCGCGCCGGTCGTTGCCAGCGCTTCGGCCAGCTCGATATTGGCAGCGTAATCGCTGTCCGGGCAGTAGACGATTGCGTCTTCGCCGGTGTCGGCGATGACCTGGAACTCATGCGACAGCTCACCCCCGATCGCGCCGGTGTCGGCCGCAACGGCGCGGTACTGCAGGCCGAAACGGTCGAAGATGCGCTGGTAAGCGGCGAACATGCCTTGGTAGCTGAGCGTCGCCGCAGCCACATCCCGGTCAAAGGAATAGGCATCCTTCATGGTGAATTCGCGCCCGCGCATGATGCCAAAGCGCGGCCTGCGCTCGTCACGGAACTTGGTCTGGATCTGGTAGAAATTCTTTGGCAATTGCTTGTAGCTGCGCAATTCCTGGCGGGCGATGTCGGTGATCACCTCTTCCGAAGTCGGCTGGATGATGAAGTCGCGGCCATGGCGATCTTTTACTCGCAGCAGTTCGGGGCCCATCTTTTCGAAGCGGCCGGTCTCCTGCCACAACTCGGCCGGTTGCACCGCCGGCATCAAGAGCTCGACGGCGCCGGCACGGTTCATCTCCTCGCGGACGATGGCCTCGACCTTGCGGATCACCCGCAATCCCATTGGCATGTAGTTGTAGATGCCGGCGCCAAGGCGCTTGATCATGCCGGCGCGCATCATCAATTGATGACTGACGACCTCGGCATCGGCGGGCGCTTCTTTGAGCGTGGAAATAAAGAACTGGCTGGCTTTCATGGCGTGGCTAAGACTGGCAGCAAAGCCAGGCGGGGTCAGAAGTAATGAGGGTAAGCGAGGACAAGGCCGAGGGTGCTTCCGGATGCAATAATTGCTTCAACCATGGCATTACGCGGGACCGACCGAACGAAGTGATCAGCATTGCCCGGATCAAGCCAGACCTTGCGGGCCTTGCTGATCAAACAGCGTGAGTGACTCTGTCCCCAACTAACTAAGATTCGAGGTTGATTATGCTCGACCGTGAAGGCTTCAGGCCCAACGTCGGCATCATCCTGCTCAACCACAGGAATGAAGTGTTCTGGGGCAAGCGCATCCGGACGCATTCCTGGCAGTTCCCGCAAGGGGGCATCAAGTACGGCGAAACGCCAGAGCAGGCGATGTTTCGAGAGCTGCATGAAGAAGTCGGCTTGATTCCAGAATATGTCCGCATCATCGGGCGTACAAGGGATTGGCTGCGCTATGAGGTGCCCGACCATTTCATCCGGCGCGACGCGCGAGGCCATTACCGTGGGCAAAAGCAGATCTGGTTTCTCTTGCAGTTGACAGCACGCGACTGCGACATGAATCTGCGTGCCACCGATCACCCCGAGTTCGACGCCTGGCGCTGGAACGATTATTGGGTCCCGCTTGAGTCAGTGATCGAGTTCAAGCGCGGCGTCTACGAGATGGCATTGACCGAACTGGCGCGTTATCTGCCAAGGCTGAACCATCACAACCGCTTCCTTCGCTCCGGCATGAGACCGGCAACGCGGCATGAAGGAGCTCATCCGCCGCTCGATGCGCAACCCGCTATCGAGCCGCCTGCGGACCCGACCGATAGCAGCGGGATTTGACGCAGTTGCAGGCGGCTTGGTCCGCCTTCAGCTCAGGACCAGATTGTCGCGATGGATCAACTCAGGTTCGGCGGCATAGCCCAGCAGGCGTTCGAATTCGGCCGAAGGTTTGCGCGCGATCAGTCTGGCTTCGGTGCTGGAATAGTTGGTCAGCCCCCGCGCCAGTTCCTGACCGGCGGCATTGCGCACTGCGATCACATCGCCGCGGTGAAACTCACCTTGGACAGAATGGACGCCGATGGGCAGCAGGCTCTTGCCCTCGCGCTGCAACTTGGTGGCCGCACCCGCGTCGATGCTGACCGCGCCGCGCAATTGCAGATGGTCGACCATCCACTGCTTGCGCGCCGCAAGTTTGGGCGTACTGGCTGACAGCTCCGTGCCAATCGCCTCGCCAGCGGCCAGTCGCAGCAACACATCGGGTTCCCGGCCCCAGGCGATCACGGTGCTGGCACCGCTGCCGGCCGCGCGCTTGGCGGCAAGAATCTTGGTGATCATGCCGCCGCGGCCCAGACTGGAGCCGGCGCCGCCGGCCATCAGCTCGAGCTCGGGCGCACCTGCCACCGCGTTGGCGATGAAGCGAGCGGCTGGATCGGTGCGGGGGTCAGCGGAATAAAGGCCCTTCTGGTCGGTCAGGATGACCAGCGCATCGGCTTCGACCAGGTTGGCGACCAGCGCGCCGAGGGTGTCGTTGTCGCCGAACTTGATCTCGTCATTGACGACGGTGTCATTCTCGTTGATGACCGGCAGCACATGGTGCTGCAGCAGCGTCAACAAGGTCGAGCGGGCGTTCAGATAGCGCTCGCGGTCGGCCAGGTCAGCATGGGTCAACAGCACTTGCGCGCTGCCCATGCCGTACAAGCGCAATTTCGTTTCATACATCTGCGCCAGGCCCATCTGCCCGACTGCAGCGGCGGCCTGCAGTTTGTGCAACTCCTTCGGTCGACTGGCCCAGCCGAGCCGCTTCATGCCTTCGGCAATCGCTCCGCTCGACACCATCACCAGTTCGCGCCCTTCGGCAGCCAGAGCCGCCAACTGCCGGCACCAATTGCCAATCGCATCGGCGTCGACGCCCCGCCCCTCATTCGTCACCAGGCTGGAGCCAACCTTGACGACGATGCGACGGGCGCCCTTGAGCGCGCTGCTCATGGCATGCTGTCGTCTGACGCCTCGGATGCCACCGGGAAACGCGGATCGATTTCGACAATGACGCGCTGGGCTGCGGCCACATGGTCGTAGATCGCGTGGATCAGGGGCTGGCAGCCTTCGCGAGTCAGGGCCGAGATCTCGAACACCGGTCCGGTCCATTTATAGCGCTTGACGAAGTCCTTGACGCGTTTGGCGCGCAACTCAACTGGCACCATGTCGAGCTTGTTCAGCACCAGCCAGCGCGGCTTGTCAAACAAGGCCTGGTCGTATTTCTTCAGCTCGGCAACAATTGCACGCGCCTCGCGGACCGGATCCACTTCCGGATCAAACGGCGCCAGATCGACGACATGCAGCAGCAACCGGGTGCGTTGCAAATGGCGCAAAAACTGATGCCCAAGGCCGGCGCCTTCAGCCGCGCCTTCGATCAGCCCGGGAATATCGGCGACGACAAAACTCTTCTCGGGAGCGACCCGCACCACGCCAAGATTGGGATGCAGGGTCGTGAACGGATAGTCAGCGATCTTCGGCCGCGCGTTCGAAATTGCCGAGATCAGCGTCGACTTGCCGGCATTGGGCTGCCCCAGCAGGCCGACATCGGCGAGCACGCGCAGTTCAAGCTTGAGTTTTTTCGCCTCACCCGGCCAGCCAGCCGTCTTCTGACGCGGCGCACGGTTGGTGCTGGTCTTGAAATGCAGGTTGCCGAAACCGCCATCGCCGCCTTTGGCCAGCATGATCTTCTCGCCCGGCTCGAGCAACTCGGCAATCACCGTGTCGGTCTCGACATCGCGCACGATCGTGCCAACCGGCATGCGCAGCAAAATGTCATCGGAGGCCGCACCATAGCAGTCGGACCCACGTCCCGATTCGCCATTGCGCGCCTCATGGCGCCGCGCATAGCGGTAATCGATCAGGGTATTCAGGTTGCTGTCGGCGACAGCGAACACGCTGCCTCCGCGACCACCATCGCCGCCGTCAGGCCCACCGAATGGAATGAATTTTTCGCGGCGAAAGCTCGCACAACCGGAACCACCATTGCCGGCCACGATATCGATGGTGGCTTCGTCTATGAACTTCATATGCTTGCTCTGCGCCTTTACCGGACATGGTAAGGCAATGCCGGGCAGACCCTTGCATCACCATCGCAGCCTCAAAATGCAAAAGCCCCGGCGAGCCGGGGCTTTGTGTCACCAGCGGTCGGCTGCTGCCCTCCGCCGGAGATTCAAATCAAGCTTGTTCGTGGCGCTCAGGCCGGAGTAACAAAAACCGTTTGACGGCTCTTTTCACCCTTGATGGCGAACGACACCTGACCGTCAACCAATGCGAACAGCGTGTGATCCTTGCCGATGCCGACATTGATTCCAGGGTGGAAACGAGTTCCCCGCTGGCGAACAATGATGGAACCTGCAGAGATGATCTCGCCGCCGAAGGCCTTCACACCGAGCATTTTCGGTTTGGAGTCGCGGCCATTCCTGGTGGAACCGCCGCCTTTTTTCTGTGCCATGGATTAGCTCCTTGAACTGTTGGCGAAGGCAATCAGGCTTGCGCTGGACTGTTCACCAGGCTGATCAACAGCTCGGTGTAAGTCTGGCGGTGACCTTGACTCTTCTTGTAATGCTTACGACGACGCATCTTGAAGATGCGCACTTTGTCGTGCTTACCGTGAGCCACAACTGTGGCGGTAATGCTGGCGCCAGCAACCAAGGGAGTGCCTACCTGCAGATCCGCACCGCTTCCGACAGCGAGAATCTGGTCGATCACAATCTCTTGGCCAACAGCCGCAGCTATCTGTTCTATCTTGATCTTTTCGCCAGCAGCAACTTTGTATTGCTTGCCACCGGTTTTTATGACCGCGTACATATCAGCCCTTTCAATGAACCCACCCACAAGCCTTGTGTAAATCACGACATGCAGGCATCAATTCCGCATCCAAAAAGACACAGAGCCTTGCAGTCTAGCACGAGATACCAAAATGAGCCTAGCACAATCAAACCAGCAGAGTCCAAGCAGCCACAAAAGTAAGGCTGCCCGGACCCTTCCTATAATCCTAATTCGCCAACATGAGAGTTGAGAGTGCACGCAGCAACCGTCTCGCCCCATCCGGATAGTTTCACCGAGGTTCTCGCCAAGCTGGCCGCCGAGATGCTTGAGGTTGATGCCGTCATCGCGCGACGCCTGACGTCCGATGTCGCTATGGTCAACCAGATCGCGGCTTACATCGTCCATGCCGGCGGCAAACGCATGCGTCCGAAGCTGGTGCTGCTGTTTGCCAACGCCCTCGGTTTCAGAGGCAACGATCGCTTCGAGCTCGCAGCGGTGGTCGAATTCATCCATACGGCGACCTTGTTGCATGACGATGTCGTCGATGAATCCTCGCTGCGCCGCGGCAAGCCGACCGCCAATACGATGTTCGGCAATGCGGCCAGCGTGCTGGTCGGCGACTTCCTCTATTCGCGCGCTTTCCAGATGATGGTGTCGTGCAAGCGCCTGAGGGTGCTCGAGGTGCTTGCCGATGCGACCAATGTGATCGCTGAAGGTGAGGTCCTGCAGCTGATGAATATGCATGATCCGGACATCACGATTGCAGACTATCTGCGCGTGATCCGCTACAAAACCGCCAAGCTGTTCGAAGCCAGCGCCAGACTCGGCGCCGTTCTCGCCGAGGCCAGTCCGGACGTTGAAGAAGCCTGCGCAGGCTATGGCCGCGCCCTGGGTACGGCCTTCCAGCTGATCGACGATGCGCTCGATTACGAAGGCGACTCAATCACTCTGGGCAAGAATGTTGGCGACGACCTGCGAGAAGGCAAGACCACCCTGCCATTGCTGATTGCGATGGAACGAGGCTCAACCGACCAAGCGTTGCTAATCCGCCATGCGATCGAGCATGGCGAGCATGAGCGGCTCACCGAGATCATCGACATCGTGCGCGCCACCGGTGCCCTCGAAGCAACCCATGAAGCCGCCCGGGCCGAAGCGCTGCTGGCGCGCCAATGTCTTGCCGCCCTGCCTGCCAATCGATGGCGCGACTCCCTGCTGGAATTTGTGGCGTTGTCTGTAGATCGGAACTACTGAAGCTTCTCGGTAGTTGAACGAACTCGCTGCAGACTGATCAACCGGGCTGGTGCAATCACTGTTGCGCGGTTCTGGCTTGGCGCATCACCTCAGCCCAATGCCTGATCTCCCTGGCCAGCAACTCCACCGCCTGCGCCTCGGTACTCGACTGAGCATCGACATTGAGCTCGGCCAGCTTCTTCTTCACCTCAGCAGAATTGATTGTGACCACCAAGGCCAGGTTCAAGCGCTCCACCACAGGCTTCGGGGTTTTAGCCTGCGCAGCCAATGCGTGCCAGCTACGCAGCACATAGCGGATTGGCTTTCGCATCGGCGAGCAGATCCGGCCGGCTATTGATGCTTGAGGCTCCAGAGGTCAGGATAGCCAGGTCAAAGAAGCCCAGCGTCGAAATCGGCGTGAAGTCACGCAGGACATCAAAGGGAAGTTTCTTGAACAGATTCGCCGTCACCGCCGTGCCATTCGAGATCAAGAGCAAGGTGCTGCCATCGGCCATGGCGGCGGCAGCGATACATCCGACAAGTCGACTCCAGCGCTTCAATGCATATTTTTGCATGATGCCGATCTTCCATCTGTGGCATGAACTGAGGCGCGGATTGAGCTGACTGCCACCAGCGCCGTTGAATGCACCGGCGCGCACAGATCCGGATTCCCTGTGCCAAACAAGGCTCAGAAAATGACCTTGAGCCCTGCGGCGACGAGTGAAGTGCAGAGGAGTCCGCGCACCCATTGCTCCGGCATCGATTTGGTCAACTGCGCGCCCAGCCAGATGCCCGGCAGCGAGCCCGCCAGCAAGTCGCCCAGCAGCGCCCATTCCACATGACCGAGCGTGGCATGGCCGATTCCCGCGACCAAGGTCAGCGGTACCGCATGCGCGATGTCGGTACCGACCAGACGGTAGGCAGGTATCCGCGGATAGAGCAGCAGGATCAGGGTGGCGCCAACCGCGCCAGCGCCGATCGACGACAGCGAAACCAACACCCCCAGCAACAAGCCCGATGCCACAGTCAGCGCCGCCTTGCGCCGCTCGGGCAGCCAGCGTTCGAGCTTGAGGCCCAGAGCATGCCAGGACTTGCGGCAGGCCAAGGTCACCGCGGTCAGCAATAACGCGATGCCCAGCGCGATGGTCAAGGCATTGGACCAGGCCTTGGTGACACCGGTCCAATGCATCATCCCGATGGTGGCTATCGCGGCCGGAATGCTGCCCGCCAGCAACAGGCCGGCGATGCGGTAATCAACATGACCATGGCGGTGATGGGCCAGCGCGCCACCCGACTTGGTGACGGCGGCAAACCAGAGGTCGGTGCCGATGGCTATGGCTGGATTGAGCTTGAACACGCTGATCAGCAGCGGTGTCATCAATGAGCCACCGCCCACGCCGGTCATGCCAACGATGGCGCCAATGCCAAAACCACTGATTACTGCAATCCCATCCATGAAGCCCCGATCCATGCTGCAGAGCAGCATGCCCTGACCGAGGGCGGACTTTAAAGGCGTTGCTTACAATTTCAAAATATAGATAAGTTTCCGCTTAATTCTTTTTTCATATAAGGGTGATGCTACTTAACCCCTCGATCTGGCACCAACGTGATGCCACCCATGGACAGGTGAACGATCAGCAGCAGCAATCCCTGGTAATATTGAAGGCTGCTTTACAGGAACAAGGCCTTTTACGGGCCTGTTTCAACCGAGGCGGGGTGTAGCGTAGCCTGGTAGCGCGCCACGTTCGGGACGTGGAGGCCGGAGGTTCGAATCCTCTCACCCCGACCAAATCAAACAGCGAATTGGCAATTGCAATGGCTGGCTCAGGCTCACCAGGGCAAGCGTTCGCCGCTGTAGGAAAAAAACTGACCGCTATCAGCTGGCAGCAGGCGGTCAAGTACTGTCAGTATTTCAGCCGCAGCGACTGACGGTTCGCGGCCGATTTCCAAGCCGCGGAACGGCTTCGACAGCTTCGACTTGACAGTGCCGGGATGAACCGCGACCACGACCGATTGGGGCTGGCTGCGTTTGATCTCGATCGCGGCGGTCTTGACCAGCATATTCAGCGCGGCTTTCGAGGCCCGGTAGCTGTACCAGCCACCCAACCGGTTGTCTTCAATGCTGCCGACCTTGGCCGAGAGCAGCGCCAGCAAGCCCCGTTCTCTGGCCAAAAGACCGGCGAAATGCCGCAGCAGCAGCGCTGGCCCGAAACTATTCACCTGGAAAGTGGCCTGCATCTGTGCATAGTTCAGCTCGGCAAGCTTCTTTTCCGGCATGAAACCATCAGCGTGCAAAAGCCCGGCGGCGTTGACGATCAAATGAAATGGCGCCTGGCTCGCCAGCGCAGTGGCGGCTGAAGCGATGCTGTCTTCGCGCTCGAAGTCGATCGGCGGTACCGATTGACGATGCAGGCCGACCACGGCTGAACAGCCCGGCATCGCTTCGAGTTGCGCGAGCAGCGCGGCCCCGATAGCGCCGGTCGAACCGATCACCAAGGCGCGGAAGCCTGCGGGAAAGTTGTTCATCTTCAGACCCAGCCCTGCCGCCATTGCGATGGATCGCGTAGTTCGCGCCAGCCGATTCGACGGCTTTTACGCGACATCACGGCCTCGATCTCGACCGCTTCGACCATGGCCTCGGGAGTTTCAGGCAGGATCAGCCGGGTGACGAGAAAATGCTTGTCTTTGGCGACCGGCTCGACTGCTGTCCACTTCGTCAGCAGGAGCTTTTTCGGGTGCAGTGGATTCATTGCGTCGAGCTTAGCCGAATGAGATCGCCAACGCTTTTCAAGGTTTTTTCAAACAGGATTTCAATGAATTTTTCTTCGCATATTGCCATCATCGGTGCCGGCATGGCCGGACTGTCCTGCGCCGGCGCGCTGCAGGAGGCTGGCTACCAGGTCACCTTGTTCGAGAAAAGTCGCGGGCCTTCGGGCCGCATGAGCACGCGCACAGGCGCGGGCTGGCAATGCGACCATGGCGCCCAATATTTCACGGCGCGCAGTCCGGAATTCCGGGCAGAAGTCAGCCGCTGGGAGGCCGCCGGTGTGGCCGCCATCTGGTCGCCGCGGCTGCAGGTTCTGGCAGGCGAGCAGGCGCATCAAAGGGATGCGGAACTCTTGCGCTTCGTCGGCCTGCCCAGGATGACTGCGCCGGGCCGCTGGCTCGCAGCTTCATTGAGCGTCGAGGCGGGGCACAGCGTCAAGCAAATTCGGCGCTCGGCCGAAGGCTGGCAGCTCGAAACAGTCGAAGCCGGTTGGCTCGCCAAGCCGTTCGACAGCGTGCTGCTGGCCGTCCCCTCGCCACAGGCTGGGCCGCTGCTGGCGCCGCTGGCGCCGGAAATGGCCGCACTGGCCTTGGGCGCAAGGATGCGAGGCTGCTGGGCGCTGATGCTGCAATTCGCCGCGCCGCTGGGCTTGCCATTCGACGCAGCTTTCGTCAACCAGGGCCGGTTGCGCTGGATTGCCCGCGACAACAGCAAACCGGGCCGCCAAGGGCCGGAGACCTGGCTGCTGCATGCCACCGCCGAGTGGAGCGAAGCCAGGCTTGAGGACAATGCCAAGGATGTCGAGGCCGAGCTGCTCGAGGCATTCAGGCAGGCTTGCACGCCAATCGACATCCCGCCGCCGCAGGACAGCAGCACCCATCGTTGGCGTTATGCCGACAGCTTCCCGGCCTTGACGCAGGGCTGCGTCTGGGACAAGGCCATGGGACTGGGCCTATGCGGCGACTGGTTGAACGGCGGCAAAGTCGAAGGTGCCTGGCTCAGCGGCAGGCAGCTTGCGGCTCGCTTGATGCACTCGTAAGCGCGGATTGAACGATTCTCGCGAGCGCTTAAACTCGGCGCGAATATCAATGGGTTCCGGACATGAAGATCAAGACAAGCATTCGCGCTGGAGCACGCATTCCGCAAAAAGCAACCTTGGGCATGGTCGCTGCCGCCGCCGGCGTTTCGCCGAGCACGGTGTCGCGTATTCTGAACGGCACCGCCGTCGTCAGCCCGGAAAAGCGCGCTGAGGTCGACAAGGCGATCGCCGAACTCGGCTTCATCCCGAATCCGGTGGCACGCGGACTGGCCGGTGGGCGCACGCTCAGCGTGGGCGTCATTACCCAGTCGATCGACAGCCCCTTTTATGGGGGTGCCTTGAGCGGTATCGAAGATGTACTCGGGATGGCGGGCTACAGCCCGCTGTTCGTCAGCGGACATTGGGATGCCGCCGAGGAAGCCCGCTGCATCAATGTGCTGCGCTCGCGCTGCGTCGACGGCATCATCGTTCTGACCGGGCGGCTCAGCGATCAGGCCTTGCGGGCCTGCGCCAAGACCTTGCCCGTCGTCGTCACCGGCCGCAATCTCAAGGCGCCCGGGCTTTTCTCGTTGAATTTTGACAATTTTGAAGGCGCAAGGCTGGCAACCCAACATCTGCTGGACCTGGGCCACCAGCGCATCGCCTTCATCACCGGCGAGCCAGGTCATCCTGATGCGGATGAGCGACTGCGTGGCTACCGCACGGCGATCGAGTCCGCTGCGATTGCATTCGATCCGGCGCTGGTCGTGCCAGGCCAGTACCACGAGGCCAGTGGCATGAAAGCAGTCGAAAGTCTGCTACAGAGTGGTGCAAGCTTTACCGCGATTTTCGCCGCCAACGACCAGATGGCCTTCGGCGCAGCGCTGGCGCTCGACCGCCATGGCCTGCATGTTCCCGTCGACGTCTCGCTGGTCGGTTTCGATGACCTGGCTGCAGCCGCTTATTCGATCCCGCCACTGAGCACCATTCACCAGCCATCGGTCGAGCTTGGCAGGCTCGCCGCATCAGCCATGCTGCAATTACTCGTTGGCAAGAAGCCGACCATCGCCATGCCGGTACCGAGTCTGGTGGCAAGGTCCTCCAGCCGCGCGCTGGCCTGAGTTGATTCGGTCCGGCTTTTCTGCCGGATCTCAGCGATTACCCTTGATTGACATTCAGGCCTGCCGCCAATACATTATGAAAGCGCTTTCATAAAATAGATGACAGCGCTTTCAATCAAGAACTGACTGGCAGCCATCCCGGGCCGCCGGAGTTCGCAGCGGGGGCGGGATGCGGGATCTGGGAATATCGACTGTGCATCGATCGGCTTGGCGCTTGGGCCTGGCGGCTTTGTTGTGCCTGCCTTGCGCCCACGCGCAGCAGACCTTGACTGTCGCTGCATTCCCGGCTGTGGACGAGATCATCAAGGCCGCCATTCCCGCCTGGAAGAAGTTGCACCCGACGGTTGACATCAAGGTCATCAGCCGCCAATTCAATGACCACCACACGGCGATGACAACCGCGCTATCGACATCGGTCTATCTGCCCGATGTGATGGCGCTGGAGGTCGGCTATGTCGGCCGTTTCGCTCAAGGTGGTGGCCTTGAAGATCTGTCGCGCGAACCCTATGGCATCGGTAAATTCGCCTCGCGCTATGTGCCCTATGCCTACCAGCAGGGCAGCAATCGCGCCGGTGCGGTGCTCGCTGCCCCGACCGACATCGGACCCGGCACCCTGCTCTACCGCACCGACATCCTGGCAAGGGCCGGCGTCACCGAGACCGAGTTGACCGCCTCATGGGAAAGCTATGTCGCGTCAGGCATCAAGATCAAGGCCAGCACCGGTGCCTATTTGATGGCCCATGCCCGCGACATCAAGGACATCGCGATCCGCACCGGCATCCAACCGGGCGAAGGGCTTTATTTCGACAAACAATCTCGAGTGCTGGTGAATTCGCCACGCTTTTTGCGCGCCTTCGAACTGGCAAGGCAGGTGCGGCAGAACCGGCTCGACGCCAAGGTCTCGCCCTGGTCAACCGAATGGACTGAAGGCTTCAAGCGCGGCACGCTGGCCACGCAGATGTCGGGGTCATGGCTGGCCGGCCACTTGAACAATTGGCTGGCGCCGGCGACCAAAGGGCTGTGGCGGGCCGCGCAATTGCCTGAAGGCTCCTGGGCTGCCTATGGCGGCACCTTCTTGTCGATCCCGCGCAACTCGGCGCCAGGCCGGAAATTGCTCGCCTGGGAGTTGATCCAGATGTTGACGCTGGACCGCAAGATGCAACTGGCAGCATTCAAGTCGCAGGATGCCTTCCCGGCCCTGCTGGCGGCACAGGATGATGAATTTTTCGAGCAGCCGATCGCCTTCCTGGGCGACAAGCCAGCGCGATTGCTATGGCGCGAAGCCAGCCAGCACATCACCGCGGTCGATGTGCACAAGCAGGACTCGTTCGCTGCCGAGGTCATCGACACCGAACTCGACAAGGTGCTCGACCTGGGCAAGGACATCAAGACCGCGCTCGCCGATGCGCAGCGCCTGCTCGAAAAGCGCGCCAAGCGCTGAACCAAACCAGCCACAAGATGAAGTTACCCGACGCATTGCGCCTCTCACCCCGCTGGGCACCTTATGCCTTGCTGAGCCCGTTCATCGGGCTGTTTCTGGTATTCGGTCTTTTCCCGCTGCTGTTTTCGCTCTTCCTTGCCTTCCAGACCTGGGAGCCGACGAGCGGATTGGAGACGATGAAATTCGTCGGCCTGGGCAATTTCAGCTTTGCGCTGGAGGACGAATGGTTCTGGAAATCATTGGGTAATACCGCCTGGTTGGCCATCGCTTCGGGCCTGCCTCAGCATCTGATCGGCATTCCGCTGGCCGTCTTTATCCACAACAAGTTCCAGCGTCTACGCAATGGCGTGATCGGCGCCTATTTCCTGCCTTACATCACTTCGACAGTGGCGATCGCGATCATGTTCAGCGCGCTGTTTTCCACCGATTTCGGCATCATCAACCTGGGCCTGGGCGCAATCGCCAAGTTGCCCATGCTGGGCTCCTTGCTGCCTGCCGAGCCGATCGACTGGCTCGGACGTCCCGAGAATATCAAGCCAGCGCTGGCGATGATCGTGTTCTGGCGCTATGTCGGTTTCAACGTCGTGCTCTACCTGGCCGCGCTGCAGACGATCCCGGCCGATCTTTACGAAGCCGCGCGAATGGACGGCGCCGGTCGCTGGCAGCAATTCTGGTTCATCACCTTGCCGAGCCTGAAGCCGATGATCTATTTCGGCGTCACGCTGAGCGTGATCGGAGGTCTGCAGTTGTTCGAGGAGCCCTTCATCCTCACTGGCGGGCGTGGCGGCTCGGACCAGTCGGGCATGACGACGGCGATCTACCTCTATCGCATGGCCTTCGACTTCAATGATTTCGGTGCCGCCAGCGCAATGTCCTGGCTGCTGTTTTTGCTGGTCGCGCTGCTGACCTGGCTGACCAACCGCGCTTTCCGCCAGCGTTCAGCCTGAGGCCGCGATGAAAAAAAGTACCGGACAGCTGAGTCATTGGGCCGCCTACTGCATGGTTGGCATCGGCGCGCTGGTGATGCTGGCGCCGTTCTATTTCATGTTCGTTTTCGCGACCCATTCGCGCACCGAAATCTTCAGTCTGCCGCCGCCGCTGTTCTTCGGCGATGACTTTCTGGCCAACTTGCAGATCCTGACCTCGCGCCTGCCCTTCTGGCGCAACCTCGGCTGGAGTTTCTACGTTGCCCTGGCATCGACCGCGCTGACGCTGCTGTTCTGCTCGATGGGCGGCTATGCCTTCGCGCTGTTCGACTTCCGCTTCAAGAACATGCTGTTCGGCTTGGTCATGGGAACGATGTTGCTGCCTTCCTTCATGAACATGATCCCGACCTTCATGATCATGGACATTCTGGGCTGGATCGACCAACCCCGCGCGCTCTATATCCCCGGCGCCGCCAGTGCCTTCGGCATTTTCCTGATGCGGCAATTCGTCCTGGCATCGGTTCCCAAGGAACTGGTCGAGGCGGCGCGCATGGACGGTTGCAATGAGCTGGCCATTTACTGGCGCATCGTGCTGCCGCTGCTCAAGCCTGCACTTGGCACGCTCGGATTGATCACCTTCATCGCCTCATGGAACAACTTTATCGGGCCGCTGATCGTGATGCGTTCGCCCGATATGTACACCTTGCCGTTGGCTCTGCGCAGTCTGCAAAGTCCGGTCGACACCGAATGGGGCGCCTTGATGGCAGGCTCGGCCATCGCCACCATACCGCTGCTGATTCTGTTCGCCCTGTCATCGCGACAGCTGATTTCCGGCCTGACGGCAGGCGCCGTCAAGTAAGCGCCTGCCCAACTGATCATTCATTTTCACCTCATGACCAAAACATCGCCTGAATTTCCAGCTCACCAGTTCCCGCCGGACTTCGTCTGGGGCGTGGCGACCAGTTCCTTCCAGATTGAAGGCGCCACCAACAAAGACGGGCGCGGCGATTCGATCTGGGACAGCTTTTGCCGTCTGCCTGGCGTCATCGCTGATGGCAGCGATGGCAGCATCGCCTGCGATCATTACCACCGGCTGGATGAGGACCTGGACCTGATCGCCAGCCTGGGTGTCAATGCCTACCGTTTTTCGGTCTCCTGGCCACGCGTCCAACCGAGCGGCAGCGGCGCCTGGAATGAGGCCGGACTGGCCTTCTACGAGCGACTGGTCGACGGACTGCTGGCGCGCGGCATCAAACCCTACCTGACGCTGAACCACTGGGACTTGCCAGCCGCATTGCAGGCCAGCGGCGGCTGGGCCAATCGCGACACGGTGTACCGCTTTGTCGACTACGCGCTTGGGCTGAACGCAAGGATCGGCGACCGGGTCGCCTCGATCGCCACCCACAACGAACCCTGGGTGGTGGCCTTTCTCGGCCATGAAAGCGGCATCTTCGCGCCCGGCATAAAAGACCGCGCGGTGGCGGCGCAGGTCTCGCACCATCTGCTGCTCAGCCATGGCCTGGCGCTGCAAGCGCTGCGCGCGCAGGGCTGCAAAGCAAGCCTGGGCATCGTGCTGAACCTGGCGCCAGTGCAGGCAGCAACGACTTCGGCCGAGGACATTGAACAAGCCCATCTCGAGGACGGGCGCCTGCTGCGCTGGTATATGGACCCGTTGTTCAAGGGCTGCTACCCGCAGGATGTACTCGACTTCCTGGGCGAAGATGCGCCGCGGGTCGAGGCCGGCGACATGCAGGAGATCGCGCTGCCGATGGACTTTCTTGGCATCAACTATTACTCGCGTTCGGTGGTCAGTGCGGCCGGTCCCTGGGACAACAAGACCAGCGGCCTCGAGCTGACCGACATGGGCTGGGAGATCTACCCCGAAGGCCTGACCCATTTGCTGCTGCGACTGCACCAGGACTATGCCGTGCCGCCGCTTTACATCACCGAAAACGGCGGAGCTTTCAAGGATCCTTTGGTCGGTGGACGAGTCAAGGACCAAGACCGCACCGCCTATATCGCCGCGCATATCGGGGCTGTCGGCGCTGCCATGCGGCAAGGAGTGCCGATGCGTGGCTATATGGTCTGGAGCCTGCTCGACAACTTCGAATGGGCCTCGGGCTATGAGAAGCGCTTTGGCATCATCCATGTCGATTACGCCACCCAGATCCGTACGCCCAAACAGAGCGCGGTCTGGTACCGAGACTTTTTGCGGGCGCAGCAACTGGCCCATGCGCCACTCAACGTCGCGTTGACGGAGGTCTGAGATGGGTCAGGTATCACTGCGCGGAATCCGCAAGAGCTTTGGCAAGACCGATGTCATCAACGGCATCGATCTCGAGGTGCGCGACGGCGAATTCCTGGTCTTCGTCGGCCCTTCGGGCTGCGGCAAGTCAACGATGCTGCGCATGATTGCCGGGCTCGAGACGATCAGCAGTGGCGAATTGCAGATCGACGGCCGACGCGCCAACGAGCTCAGACCTTCAGATCGCGGCGCAGCGATGGTGTTCCAGACTTACGCGCTCTATCCGCATATGACGGTGGCCGAAAACATGGGTTTTTCTCTGCAGATGTCGGGCGTCAGCAAGGCCAGTCGGCAATTGCAGGTCGGGCGCATCGCCGAGGTCCTGCATATCACCGAACTGCTTGACCGCTTCCCGAAGGATTTGTCAGGGGGCCAGCGCCAGCGCGTGGCGATTGGCCGCGCCATCGTCCGAAAACCCAAGGTGTTCCTTTTCGACGAGCCGCTTTCCAACCTCGATGCGGCCTTGCGCGTGACGATGCGAATCGAGTTGTCGAGGTTGCACAAGGAACTCGGCACGACGATGATTTACGTCACTCATGACCAGGTCGAGGCGATGACCTTGGGTGACCGCATCGCCGTCTTTCATAAAGGCCAGATTGCCCAGCTCGGTGCACCGATGGACTTGTACAACCGCCCGGCCAACGAGTTCGTCGCCGGTTTTCTGGGCGCACCCCGAATCAATTTGATCGATTGCCCGAAGCCTGGCGCAGCCGCGCCGCATCAGGCCTTGTGGGAAGCGCTGAAGGCGCCATCCGGCGCTTGCCGGACAGGCCTGCGACCTGAACATTTGCAACTGGTCCCGGAAGGTACCGGCATTCCAGCCAAGGTCGAACTGGCCGAACATCTGGGCGATGCATCGATCATCCACTTGCGAGTCGAAGGTGTCAGCGAGCTTTTGTGTGCCAAGGTCGGTGTTGGCCACAGCCGGATTGCCACCGGTCAGGCAGTCGGCCTGGCGCCAGATGCTTCATGGTCGCTGGCCTTTGATGCCGTCACAAGGCTGCTGGCCTGAACGATGAAAACGCAGGCACCCTTTCTTCCCGCCGATGGCTGGCGATCAAGTCAGACTACGCTCGGACATTACCTGCAGTCAGTCCGGCCGAGCAGCCTTGAGAGCGCTGAAGACGAGTCTGCCGCCTGCGAAGAACTCGTCCGGCTGGGCCGCCTGGCAGCACAGCGCGGTTGGGTTCCTGCCGGCTCGGGTGATTTCTCGATCCAGGTCGGCTCATGCCTGACCCTGACCCAGTCGGGCTGCGACAAGAACCGCCTGGGCATCGACGATGTGGCGGTGTTTGCCGCCAGCGGCCGACCTCCCGCCACCGTTTCGCCCGAAGCCGGACTGCATCTGAGCCGTTATGCCGCCGCGCCTTCGATCGCCGCCATCCTGCATGTGCATTCGCCCAGCGCGGTCGCCTTGTCGCAGATTTTTAGTAGGCAGGGCGAACTGCGCCTGCAGGGCTGGGAGATGCAAAAAGCCTTTGAAGGCGTCAGCAGCCATGAACAGGAATTGCTGGTACCGATATTCCCCAACCAGCAGGACATTCAGGCCATGGCTGCAGTTGTCGAGGCCCGCTTTGCTGCGGCGGACCGCCACCTTCTGGCCCCTGGCTACCTGATCGCGGGTCACGGACTTTATGCCTGGGGCAGCGATGTCTCCAAGGCTTGGCGCCATCTGGAAGCGTTTGACGCAATCTTCCAGGCGCTGCTGCTGACCCAGCAGCAAGACCGCTACGTCTTCAGGTGATGACAGTCGGCTGCAGGCGGCCGGTGCGTTGCCGGATGCCAGCCAGTTGTTCGGCAGCGGCGATCAGGCCTGCGAGTGCCGCCTGGGTTTCGATCTCATGCTGGCTAGCGTCGGGTTCGAAGCGTTCGAGGTAAACCCGCAAGGTCGCACCCTCGGTGCCTGTGCCTGACAAGCGGAAAACGATGCGCGAGCCATCGTCAAAACCGATCCTGATGCCCTGGCCGATGCTGATCGATGCGTCGACCGGGTCGGTATAGGCAAAGTCATCGGCATGCAGCACAAGGCCGGCGCCGATCTGCTGCCCCGGCAAAGCCGGCAATGACTGGCGCAGATGCGCCATCAAATCCTGTGCGGCCTGGCTGTCGACGCCCTCATAGTCGTGGCGCGAGTAATAGTTGCGGCCAAAACGCTGCCAATGGTCGCGCAGGATCGCTTCAACACTGAGGCCGCGCTTGGCAAGGATGTTGAGCCAGAACAGCACGGCCCAAAGGCCGTCCTTTTCGCGCAGATGGTCAGAACCGGTGCCCGCACTTTCTTCGCCGCAGATCGTGATGCGGCCTGCGTCGAGCAAATTGCCGAAATATTTCCAACCGGTGGGCGTCTCGTAACAGGAAATGCCCAGCGCCTGCGCGACCCGATCAACCGCCGCGCTGGTCGGCATCGAGCGCGCCACGCCCTTCAAACCGGCGGCATAGCCCGGCACCAGATGGGCATTGGCGACGATCACCGCCAAGCTGTCGCTGGGCGTGACGATGAAGCGCTGGCCGCAGATCATGTTGCGGTCGCCGTCGCCATCACTGGCGGCGCCGAACTGGGGCCCGCCAGCGGCGAACATCGCGCTGACCAACTCGGCCGCATAGGTCGGATTCGGATCGGGATGACCGCCGCCAAAGTCGGGCAAGGGCTGGCAGTTCATCAAGCTCGTCTCCGGGGCGCCGAGTTGCTTGACGAAGATCGCTTGCGCATAGGGCCCGGTGACCGCATGCATCGCATCGAAGCGGATTGAAAATCCGGGGCTGGCGATCAAGCGGCGGATCGCATCGAAGTCGAACAACTGCGCCATCAGCAAGGCATGGTCAGCCACCGGGTCGATGACCTCGACCTGCATCTCGCCGACCTGCGTCTGCCCGAGCCTGGTCAGGTCGATATCGGCTTCATCAACGGTCAAGAACCGGTCGATGCTGAGCGTGCGCCGATAAATTTCATCGGTCAATTTTTCGGGCGCGGGGCCGCCATTGCCGGCGTTGTACTTGATGCCGAAATCACCATCCGGTCCGCCCGGGTTATGGCTGGCCGACAGAATGATGGCGCCGAAAGCCTGGTGTTTGCGCACCAGTCCGCTGGCTGCAGGCGTCGACAAGATGCCATGCTGACCGACCAGCAGACGGCCGAAACCATTTGCCGCAGCCATGCGCGAGATGATCTGGATCGCCCGGTCGTTGAAAAAACGGCCATCGCCGCCGAGCACCAGCGTCGCCCCTGCAAAACCTTCGAGCGAGTCGAAGATCGACTGGACGAAATTTTCGAGATAGCCGGGTTGCTGGAACAGCGCGACCTTCTTGCGCAGCCCCGATGTGCCGGGGCGTTGACCGGCGATCGGCGCGGTGGGAATTGTCAGCATGAGGTGGGAACTGAAGTGTGGAGTGGTCAGGACAAGGACTGATACAGCAAGGCCAGCTGCCGCGCCGAGGCTTGCCAGGAAAAATCCTGTGCCATCGCCCGCAGCTGCATCGCCTGCCAATGCGCGGGTCTGGCATAAACCTGCAGCGCGCGCTGCATGGCGGCTTGCAATGCGGGGGCGGTCGCTGCGTCAAAGACGAAACCGGTACTGTCCGCTTCATCGCCATCGAGTACCGTGTCGGCCAGACCGCCGGTGCGCCTCACCACCGGCAAGGTGCCGTAGCGCAGCGCATAGAGCTGGGTCAGGCCGCAGGGTTCGAAGCGCGAAGGCACCAGCAAGGCATCGGCGCCTGCGATCAGCCGGTGCGCCAAGGCTTCGTCATAGCCGATGCGCAAACCCATTTGGCCGGGCCAGCGCTGGCTCAAGTCCTGCAACGCCGCCTGCAACTGTGCGTCACCGCTGCCCAGCAAGGCGAGCTGGGCGCCGCTGGTGAACAAGGCCGGCAAGGCTTCGAGCAGCAAGTCGATGCCTTTTTGATGGCTGAGCCGGCTGACCAGGGTGAACAGCAGCGCCCCGGCGACCGGCTTCAAGCCCAGCTCCTGCTGCAGGGCCTGCTTGCAAAAGCCCTTGCCAGCCAATTGCTGCGCTGAAAAATGCGCTGGCAAATCAGCATCGGTCGAGGGGTTCCAGACCTGGGGATCAACGCCGTTGAGGATGCCCGAAACATCAGCAGCGCGGTGACGAATCATGCCGTCCATGCCACAACCATAGTCCGGGGTGGCGATCTCGCGGGCGTAAGTCGGACTGACGGTGGTGATTCGGTCGGCCCAGACCAGCCCGGCCTTCATGAACGACAGCCGCCCGTAAAACTCCAGGCCTTCGGTCTGCATGAAATCCTGCGGCAAACCCAGCCGGCCGAAGTCCGTGGCCGGAAACAGGCCCTGGAAAGCCAGGTTGTGGATCGTGAAAACCGTCCGGGTGCCATGGCAGCGCGGATCAGCGCGGACATAAGCGCAAGCCATCGCCGCATGCCAGTCATGCGCATGGAGGATGGCCGGTTGCCAGGCCGGATCTCCAGCGCCGGCCGCCAGTTGCGCAGCGACCCAGCCGAGCAGGGCGAAGCGCTGCAGGTTATCGGGCCAGTCGCTGCCGTCTTGGGCCTGGTAGGGGCTTCCGCCACGGTTGTAGAGCTCGGGGGCGTCGATCACATAGACAGGCATGGTCCGGGAATCGATGCAGCCGACCACCAATTTCACCTGGCTGGCGCCGAACATCGCACCGAAATCGCAGATCTCCTGGCGCTGCTGCAAGGCCGAGAGAATCGCCGGCAGCCCCGGCAACAGCAGGCGGACATCGAGGCCCAGATCGGCCAACGCCGGCGGCAGGGCGCCGACCACATCGGCCAGCCCGCCGGTCTTGACCAGCGGATGGACCTCCGCCGCGACATGCAGGACCCGCATGCCGGTCAAGCGGCCAGCGCAGCGAGCATTGAAGCAGTGACCAGCGTGATACCGCTTTCAGTGCGGAAGAAACGCTTCGCATCGGCAACGGGGTCGAAACCGATCACCATGCCGTCAGGGATATAGCAGCGCCGGTCGATCACCACCCGGTTCAACTTCACATGGCGACCGACTTGAACTTCGGGCAGCAGCACCGACCATTCAACGCTTGAATAGGAATGGACGCGAACGCCCGAAAACAGCACCGAGCGGAACACGCTGCCCGAAATGATGCTGCCACCAGAGATCAGTGATTCGACCGCCATGCCGCGGCGGTCGGCCTCGTTATGGACGAATTTGGCCGGTGCGAGCTGGGGCTGGTGGGTCCAGATCGGCCAGTCGGTGTCGTACAGATTCAGCTGCGGATCGGTGGCAGTGAGGTCGATATTGGCATCCCAGTAGGAATCAATCGTGCCCACATCGCGCCAATAGGTTTCCTCGCCAGGCTTGCCGCCAACGCAGCTGAGCTCGAAGGGATGGGCTGCCGCTTGCCCCAGACGAACTGCGCGCGGAATGATGTCCTTGCCGAAATCATGGGTCGAATCGGGGTCGGCCATGTCACGCGCCAACTCCGCGTAGAGGAATTTGGCGTTGAAGATATAGATGCCCATGCTGACCAGCGAGCGGTCGGTGCTGCCTGGCATGCAGGGCGGGTCTGCAGGTTTCTCGACGAAATCGGTGATCTTCCAATGCTCATCGACTGCCATCACGCCAAAGCCCTTGGCCTCCTCGCGAGGCACGTCGATGCAGGCCACCGTGCATTCGCGCCCTTTGGCCACATGGTCGGCCAGCATCAGCGCATAGTTCATCTTGTAGATATGGTCACCGCCAAGCACTACGACAAACTCGGCGTTGTAGCCGTCGAGAATGTCCTGATTCTGCGACACGGCATCGGCGGTGCCGCGGTACCAGAACTCCTCGTTCATCCGCTGCTGCGCCGGCAGCAGGTCGACGAACTCGTTCATCTCGTTTTTCAGGAAGGACCAGGCCCGCTGCATATGGCGCAGCAGGCTGTGGCTCTTGTACTGGGTGATCACGCCGATGCGCCGAATGCCTGAATTGAGGCAATTCGACATCGCGAAATCGACGATCCGGAACTTGCCGCCGAAGTAGACGGCGGGTTTGGCCCGGCGGTCGGTCAGATGATGCAAGCGGCTGCCACGCCCTCCGGCCAACACCAGAGCGATGGCTCTTTTCGGCAGTTCAAGACTCTGGATCAAATGATTGGATTGCATCTTGCCGACCGGGCTGCGGAGTAAAAAACGCCCGCCGGCAGCAAACCGCACGGGCATCAGAAGCTATTTTGACCAATATACCGCGTCGACATAGATCTTGGTCTTGTCGCCCTTGGCACTGTTGCCGGTCACGCCGTAAATATCGGTCATAACGAACGGATTGGTCACTTTTGTCAGGTCGAACTTGGCAACAGCCGGCGAATTGCCATAGGAGGGAGCCCCTGCCGCCTTGATCGCGCTGATCGGTACCGAGACGTTGTGCCATTGGCCGTCGTTGATATAGCCATAGCCATCGGCATTGCTGGCGCTGATCGGCAAGTAGACGTCATAAGCGGTGCTGCCGCTGCCAGTCAGAAAACCAATCTGTAGCTTGCCCGGATAGGTCGTCTTGATGCGCAGATTCAGTTTCCCGGAAGCTTCGAACTGACTCAGGTCGGTCGACGCGCTATAGGTCGTGAACATGCCCCAACCGTAAAGATTGGCCGCATTCGGCGAGGGCCCGATTTCCATGAAGTGGAACAGCTCGCCATCGGCCGCTGCTCCGACCGATTCACCGGCGAAGGCGTTCGGTGGGCTGTCCCAGCCGAACCATTGCAGGGCGCTGACCCTGACCTCGCCCGCCGTCACGGTGTCGGCATAGAGCGTGTAGCGATTGGCCGTGACGGTCGAAGCGACGATCGTCGGAGCGAACAGCGCATCGCTGAGCTTCCAACTGCCCGGCTCCCATTGGCTGGAGGGATAAAGGCTTTGGATCGCGTAACGCGCCTGTCTGGCAACGTTGAACAAGCCCCATTTGTCATCGCTGGATTTCCAGGGCTCGTCAAAGGCCTCGAAATAGAAGATCGCGGTCGGGCCGGCGGGATTCTTGGTCTTGTCGACCCATTCGTTCAGTCGGTCCAGATACATCTTCTGGTTGACCGGATGAGCGCGGTTGAATTCGCCCTTTGACGGGTCGGCCTTCCAGCCGGTTTCACCGATCACGATCGGCATGCGGGTCAGGCCCTTGCTGTCGAGGAGGCTACGCACCTCGGCGTAATGGGCTTTGGCCGAGGCGATCGCCGCGTCCATCATCGCCGTGGCGCGTGTCGCCTCGGGCACCGCCTGCTGCTGCCAGTCCCAGCTGGCCACGGCCGGCGGAGTTGTTTCAGCCAAGGGGTAGATATGGACCGCGACAAAGTCGATCGCGTCGGTGATCGTCGTCGGCGCGTTCGCATAGAAGCCGCGGTCGTCGTCGGTCGTCACCGGCTGACTGATCTTGCTGCGCACCGACTTCAGATAGGCCGCAATGATCGTCGGGTCGGTCGGAACGAAAGACCAACTGACCATCGTTTCATTGCCGACACTGACCGCCAGGACGATGTCCGGATACGCCAGAGCCAGCGCTACCGCGCGGCTGGTTTCTGCCAGATTGAAGGTCTGGTTCGCAGACTTCTGGGCGGCAGTCAGGCCGGTAGCGCTTTCGCTGAGGATATAGGCACCGAGCATCACCTTGATGTCGAGGCCCTTGTCCTTGATCACCTGCAAGGTCAGCTTGGCCACATTGTCCGAACTGTCAAACAACCGGATCAAGCGGAAGCCACCGGTCAGCAGCAGGCGCAGGTCCTGCTCGACGTTGGCGGCGGTGATGGTTTCGGTATCGCGATTGGCGGTCCGGAACGGCGAATAGGACACCGCCTTGCGCAGGCCGAACTCGGGACTCAGGCTGCGCATCTGCACGCCGGTGGCTGGCACCACGCCGCCGCCGCCGCAAGCAAACAGCAGCAAGGCAGTGAACAGGGCAGCGCAGACTTGGATCAATTTGCGGGGATTGGATGACATGACTTGAGGTGCTGATGATTTCATTGAATTCGCCTCAGAACGCGTAGACGGCGCCTAGGCCGAACCAGTTGCCGTTCTTGGCAACGCGTGGATCGACATTGGTGAATGCGATATTGCTCGGCATCGACATCGGCGCCAGCCCGATGCGGGCGTAATTGACCAGACCGGCCATGCTGTAGAGCTGGAAACCGCTAGGGAAGGCGTAGTTCAGGCCCACCGTGTTGATGGCGACTGCATTGCTCTGGCCGCGCTCACTCGGGTTAGGGGTGTCTCCCTTGCTGAGATAGACCATGCCGGTCGACGCGGTCCAAGCGCCCATGCGGTAGCGCAGGCCCAGCATCAGGTCGGTCGTTGTGACAGGGTAGCCTGGATTGGCCACGCCATTGAGCTTGCCGTTCCAGTCGACATTGAACATGCTGTTCCACTGCGCCGAGACACCCGGCACGGTGATGATGGCGTAGGCGCCGCTCCAGCGGTTGCGGCGCAAGCCGCCCGAGACTTCGATCTTGGCATTGACCTGGTAGCGCGCCATCACCATCGCCATGCTCTGCCCGGAGCCACCGAGCTTGCTGTCGTCGGCAGGAAACGGTGTCAACCCGGCAAAAGGCGCGTGGCCCCAGGCGACAGGCTGGCCATTGCGGCTGTCCTGATACATCGCGTCAACAACCAGGTCACCGCGAACATATTGGGCATAAAGCTCGACGAACTGCGGTTTATTTACCTTCCACCCAGACGGGCCTGAGTCATAGGTCGCCTCGAGCACCAGATCACCGTCGAGGAAGTCAATCGGGCGGAAGGTATAGCGCGCCGCATGACCGAGCAAGCCATAGCCGGCACCGCTCGAGCCCCAGGGGTCGGCGACGCCGACATTGGTGCCATAAGGGTAGTCGGCCATGCTCCAGGCCCTGGTAGTCATGCTGCCGACGCGCAGGCTGCCGTACTCTTCATGGCTGACGGCGATGTTCTTGTCGTACCACCAGCCGTCGATGTCGATCTTGCCATCGCGCCAGCGCTGACTGACCAGGCCCGCGATCTTGAAACCCCGCCCCAAGTCGAACTTGACGCCCAGATAGGGCTGGGCCAGAGTCACCGTCGTCGTCCGGGTGCCATAGGGCGTGCCGATCACCAACTCGTCGGCCCAGATACGTTGCCGTTCTTCGCCAGGGAAGCGCTGGCAATCGGCGCATTGATTGCTGCCCTGCTGGACCTCGGCCTTGGCAAAGCCGTTGAGAGTGAATGGGCCGAAATCTATTGCGTGGCTGGTGGCGCTGGCGGCCAGGCCTGCAATCAGCAACGCACCGCGCACGGCCTTGCTCCCAGTCGGGAAAGATGAAGAGAAATGATGGTCCATATGACTGTCCGATAGTTTCTTGAAAGCGCTTTCAAAGGATACTCTTCCTGCTTGCCAGCGGTCAATGAAGATGTTCTGCGGGTATTCCCTCGGCTGTTGCATTCACCCCAAAGACAACTCGACTGCAAGCTCTTGCCAAGGATGCTCTGCATCACCCCTCACGGTTTGTGATCGCGCGGCCTCGGGCGGTCTGCGGCGTTGCACTTATTGCC
>CAMDHE010000027.1 GCA_945898095.1 Roseateles toxinivorans
CCCTCACGGCTTGTGCTAGCGCGGCCCCGGGCGGTCTGCGGCGTTGCATTTATTGCCAATAGCACGCGCTATTGGCCGCAAAATGCGCCTTGCATCCCATCCCGGTCCGCACTGCACACATCCGCGTTGAGTTATGCAGAGCATCCCTAAAGGCTCTTGGACCAAAGCCGCAAGAAAAATGGCTGGCTCAATTGCATGGTCCGAGCAACGAGGCGTGTTGGTATTTTGGGTTCCCCGTGTTGCCTGGGCGAGGAGCGCAGGATTTGGCGGGCGGCGCGAAGCGCCATCAAGGTCTGGCTTCGCGCCCCTTGTCTGAACGCAGCGTAGCGAAGTGAGTTGGGCGCGGCCCGGCAAAGCTGAGCACCGCAGCGGACCCCGAAGGGGCCTGGCATTCGGGGCGGTTTCTTTGCTTCCTTTCTTGGGCGGCCAAGAAAGGGAGGCGCCCGCCGGGGCGCAATCCCGGCATGAGCCTGTGAGTGACAACGATTTATTTGCGAAGCACGGGTGCATTCCGGGCTACGAAGGAGACAAAAGAAATGTTCAAAAAAATCCTCATTGCCAACCGCGGCGTTCGCGCTTTAGGCGCGGGGGTGCGCTCATATGCCCAGCATGTGAGCGACACACCAGATTGCCTGCAGGACGGCGCAGCCGGCCGGGCAAGCGATCGAGCCGCGGGAGCAGCCCATGTTTAAGAAAATCCTCATTGCCAACCGCGGCGAGATCGCCTGCCGCGTCGCAGCTACCGCCCGCCGCATGGGCATCAAGACGGTCGCCGTCTATTCCGAAGCCGACGCGACAGCCAAGCATGTGCTTGCCTGCGACGAGGCCATCCTGATCGGCGGCCCCGCGCCACGCGACAGCTACCTGCAATGGCAGCGGATCATCGATGCCGCCAAAGCGACCGGCGCCCAGGCGGTGCATCCTGGCTATGGTTTCCTGAGTGAAAACGAGGCCTTTGCGCAAGCTTGCGCAGATGCTGGGCTGGTCTTCATCGGCCCGCCACCGGCGGCGATCAAGGCGATGGGCTTGAAGGCTGAGTCGAAGCGCTTGATGGCAGCGGCCGGCGTGCGTCTGGTGCCGGGCTTCCATGGCGCTGACCAGGACCCGGCTTTGCTCAAGCGCGAAGCCTCGGCCATCGGCTATCCGGTGCTGATCAAGGCCAGCGCTGGCGGCGGCGGCAAGGGCATGAGGATAGTCGGCAGCGCCGAGGAGTTCGACGCGGCGCTGGCTTCATGCAAGCGCGAGGCGATCAACAGCTTCGGCGACGATGCGGTGCTGATCGAGCGCTATGTGCTGCGCCCCCGGCATGTGGAAATCCAGGTCTTCGGCGACAGCTTCGGCGACTGCGTCTATTTGTTCGAGCGTGATTGCTCGGTGCAGCGCCGGCATCAGAAGGTGCTGGAAGAAGCGCCAGCGCCGGGCATGACGCCAGCCCGCCGCGCGCAGATGGGTGAAGCGGCGGTGGCGGCTGCAAAAGCGGTGGGCTATGTCGGCGCGGGCACGGTCGAGTTCATCTGCGAGCATGACTTTGTCGACAGCGGCAATTTCTATTTCATGGAGATGAACACAAGGCTGCAGGTCGAACATCCGGTGACCGAGGCGATCACCGGCCAGGATCTGGTTGAGTGGCAATTGCGTGTCGCTGCGGGCTTGCGCTTGCCGCTGCGCCAGGATCAGCTGGCAATTCACGGCCATGCGATCGAGGCGCGCATCTGCGCCGAGAATCCCGACGCCGATTTCCTGCCCGCCACCGGTCGGCTGCATGTGGCGCGCTGGCCCGAGCATGTCAGCTTTGAGCGCGGCCATGTCCGGCTCGACGCCGGCTTCGGCGAGGGCGATGCGATCAGCCCTTATTACGATTCGATGGTCGCCAAGTTGATCGTCTGGGGCGAGGACCGCGCGCAGGCGCTGGCTAGGCTCGATGCGGCGCTGCGCGACACCCATATCGTTGGCTTGCAGACCAATGTGGCCTTCTTGCGCCGCTGCGCTGCGACGACGTCCTTCGCCAATGCCGACCTCGACACCGGCTTGATCGAACGCGAGCATGAGGCCTTGTTCGGCGCGCAAGGTCTGCCGTTCATGATCACTGCGGCAGCGGTGGTTGCGCACAAGCTGGCGGTTGAGGCCTTGCAACAAAACGATGATCCCTGGTCCAGGCGCGACGGCTGGCGCATGTACGGTGCGGCCACAAGGCGCTTTGTGCTCGATCTGGCAGGCGAGCAGCATCTGGTGCTGCTGTCGCGTCGGCACCAGGGCGGCATCGCGTTGACAGTCGGTGACGAAACAGCGGCCTTCGCCGTCCAGTCGACCGGCACCGAATCCCATCAGCTCTTTCTTGGTGAAGGCCTGAGCCAGCAGCGCATCGCTGTCAAGGTCTATGCCCATGGCGAAAAAATGGCGGTGTTCGCGCCTCAGGGTTCGAACATCGTCACCGAGATCGATCCGATTGCCCATGCCGGCGAAGGCGCTGCCGAAGCCGGCCGGTTGACCGCACCGATGCCCGGCAAGATGGTGGCTTTTTTGGCCCGGGTCGGCGACCTTGTCAGCAAGGGCCAGCCGCTGGCGGTGATGGAAGCGATGAAGATGGAACACACGATCCAGGCGCCGCGCGATGGCGTGGTGCTGGAGCTGCTCTATGCGGTCGGCGATCAGGTTGGCGATGGCGCTGAATTGCTGCGCTTGCAAGACGCCAGCTAGCAAACGATCTTCAGCCTGCATCAATGGCCGCCGCCGAATGGGCGCGCATGAATCTCAAGGAACGAAACCATGAACCTGCCCTCAACAGTCACCCTGGTCGACGTCGGCCCCCGTGACGGTTTGCAGAACGAAAAAGAACCGGTCGCGACGGCGCACAAGGCCCAACTGGTGTCGATGCTGCAGGCCGCCGGACTGAAAGAGATCGAGGTCACCAGCTTTGTCTCGCCGAAATGGGTGCCGCAGATGGCCGACAACGCCGCGCTGATGGCGGCCATTGAGCGCCGGCCTGGCGTGCGTTATTCGGTGCTGACGCCGAATCTGCAAGGCTTGCAAGCGGCGCTGCCGACCCGGCCCGACGAGATCGTCGTCTTCGCCGCAGCCACTGAAGCCTTCAGTCAGAAGAACATCAATTGCTCGATCGCCGAAAGCATCGACCGTTTCGCCCCGGTCGTTGCCCTGGCCCATGAAGCCGGTATCAAGGTGCGCGGCGCGCTGTCCTGCGCGCTGGGCTGCCCCTATCAGGGCGAGGTCTCGGCTGATGAGGTCGAACGGGTGGTGCTGTTGCTCAAGGGCATTGGCGTCGACCATCTCGGCGTGGCCGACACGATCGGTGTCGGCACGCCGCGCAAGGTGCAGGACGCGATGGCCCGGGCCTTGAAGCATTACCCGCTGGAACAGGTCAGCGGTCATTTTCACGACACCTACGGGCAGGCGCTGGCCAATATCTATGCCTGCTTGGAGATGGGTGTGCATATCTTCGACAGCAGCGTCGCCGGCCTCGGCGGCTGCCCCTATGCGAAGGGCGCAACCGGCAATGTCGCGACCGAGGACGTGGTCTTCATGCTGAATGGTCTGGGCATAGAAACCAGCATCGACATCGACAAACTGGTCGATGCGGGTCTGTTCATCTCCGATGCGCTGGGCCGCCTGCCGGTGTCGCGCGTCGGCCGGGCTTTGCTGGCAAAACGGGCTGGCTGAACTTCGAGCCGCAGCACTGGACCCAGGGCGGTTCAGCCGCGCAGCGCCGGTGACCGCCACGTCAGGCGTCGTACTTCACCACCCGTAGACCAAGGTGCTTCTCGAATGCATCAAAGTCGCGGTCGCTGTGGAGCAGCCGATAACCATCGGCGATGCAGCGAGTAGCGATGACCGCGTCAATGGTTCCCCGGACCGTCAAGCCTAAGGCCCGGAGTTTTCGAAAGTTCCGCGCCGACTCGATCGCGAGGTCTTCACCACCCAGCACCACCTGCTTCAAGTGCCCGAGCAGTCGCCGCGCATCGTTAAAGCCGCGATCATCCTTGAATCCCCGAAGCACCTCGGCGAGGATGAGATCACCAACCAAGATGCCCTCGACACCTAAGTTCGCGTCCAACCACTCGGCTTGAGGTGTAGGCGTATTCCTGAAAAAATCGACCCAGACGCTGGAGTCAACGAGAATCACTTGTCGCGTCTCATGGCGTCGAGGTCGCCTTCCCACTCGTACTTCCCTCGGAGCTTTCGCAGCTCCGTCTGCTGCTGAAGCCGAAGAAGGGTCTTCAGACCGAGCTCAACGGCCTCTCGCTTGGTCTTTAGGCCAGTCGCGCGAAGGGTGTCAGACATGAGCTTGTCGTCGATAACTATGTTGGTTCGCATGGTGTGTATACCGTGAAGTAACATACACATTCTAGCTGGAGCGCTTGAGCATCGCAACGAGGACGCCTACACCGACATGCGCGAAACCTGCGATCTAGCCAGCAATATCATGTCGAATGAACGTGTCGGATTGGGCTTCGTGCGTGATTACAAGACCTGACCCCATTGGGTCACCATTGGTGCAGATACTGAACTTCGGGGTGCGCAAGACCTGACCCCGGCCTTTGACCCCAACCTTCCGTTCCGCGGCAAGTCTCGACGCCCATTGTTTTTCAGAGCTGATCCAGCGGGCTGCGCACGGCACCAACGCCGAGATTCAGCACATGGGTGTAGATCATCGTGGTGGCTACATCAGCGTGCCCCAGCAGATCTTGCACCGTGCGGATGTCGCAGCCGCATTGCAGCAAGTGCGTCGCAAAGCAGTGGCGCAAGGTGTGTGGTGTCGCCGGTTTCGTGATGCCTGCTGTCAACACTGCTTTCTTGAAGGCCCGCTGAAACGTCTGGTCGTACGCGTGATGCCGACGCACCACGCCGCTGCGCGGATCGGTCGAATGCGCTGCCTGCGGAAACACCCAGAACCACGCCCATGACGACCCCGCGCGCGGGTACTTGCGCTCCAGTGCATGCGGCATCTCGACGCCGCCGAGCCCGTCGGTTTGGTCGCCCTGCCAAATGTCGTGGGCACGCGCCAGCTGGCCTTTCAGCCCCGGCACCAACACTTGGGGCAGCATCACGACCCGGTCTTTCCCGCCCTTGGCCTCGCGTACGAGAATGGCGTTGTGGGCAAAGTCCACATCTTTTACCCTCAGTTGCAGCCCTTCGGTTAAACGTAAACCCGTGCCGTAAAGTAGTTGTGCAAACAGCAGCTGTTCACCGTTCAGGTGGCGGAACACGGCGGCCACTTCGTCCCGGCTCAGCACAACGGGCAAGCGCCGTTTGACCCGAGGGCGGCCGATTTCCTGCATCCATGGCAGGTTCATGTCCAGCACCTTGGTGTACAAAAAAAGCAGCGCCGACAAAGCTTGCTTGTGCGTCGCGGGCGCAACTTGCCGCTCGTTCGCCAACCATGTCAAAAACCCCTCGACTTCCGCGCCGCCCAGGTCCTTCGGGTGCTGCTTGCCATGAAAGAGAATGAACGCCTTGCACCAATGAACATAGGCATCCTCGGTGCTCATGCTGTAGTGCAAATATCGAATCTGCTCACGCAATTGATCTAGCAGTCGAGGCGCTTGACGTGGCGGTATAGTTGGGCCCGGTAGATGTGGCGCCTGCCGCTTCGTCGTGACGGTGCAAGCGGCTTGACCGGCGTTCAAAAAGCTCGACATGATCGCCTCCAGATACTGGTTAACCCTCGATTCCGGCCAGCCTCATCGAATGCTGCTTTTGCAGATTGGATATGACTGTATGAAAAATCAGTGTACCGGTGTGAAAGTCAATGTTCAAGCGGCCTTGCGGCCTGCCGGGTGCGCCGAGTTATGGAGACTGGTCGCCGACAAAAACGGCAAAACAGTCGCCAGATATCAATAGTTAGACCCCGCAAACACCAAGACCAAACCATGGCCGACCTGCTCGCTGCGCATCGACACACGACGAACAACCGAGCTGAGGTCGAAGCAAGGAAGGTCTGCGGCTGCATCTATTGCACAGCCTCGTTCAGCCCCATGGAAATCGTTGCTTGGTCGGGCCTCGACGTCAGCAGCTTTGACGACCCGGATAGCGCCAATGCAGGAACAGCACTGTGCCCTCGATGCGGCAGTGAGGCTGTGATCGGAGACAAGTCGGGGTACACGATCAACCAGGGCTTCTTGAACCGCATGAATGAGGCCTGGTGCGAAAGAACAATCGTCCGCAGGCCAAGCCCGAAGAAGTAGGCCAGCAAGTAAAGAGGCCGTCTGTGCAGCAGCAAGCCAGCGTCATTCAAACCTTACTCAGGCCACCGCCACTGCGCACGCAGCGTGGTCTAACTGGTCGTTCAACCGGAGCGCCAACGGCTGGCCACCTTGCCCGCGAGGAGCTGCTTGCCTATCCTGCGCCTCGCGGGCAAGGCGTCCATCCGTCGTCGCCCGGTTAACTCTGCGTTAGGCGTTACAAACACACCCTTCTTGCGCTCCCATGTTGATGTAGATACACTAACCACGTGGCCATAACCTACGATCCGCCGAAGCGGGCGCAGACACTTGCTGAACGACAACTCGACTTCGAGGACGCGAAAGACGTATTTGAGTCAACGAACTTCGAAACCGAGGACACCCGCAAGGACTACGGTGAGAAGCGAGTCATTTGCTTCGGGATGCTCCGGGATCGAATGGTTGTTATCGGCTACACCCCGCGCGGCGCGGATCGCCACGTGTTCAGCATGAGGAAAGCCAATGACCGCGAGCAAGCGCTCATCGCCCCGCTCCTTGGGATCTAACCTCGCGAAGGTAGCGGTTCATGTGATTCAGCCGGAGGAGTACGAAGAGCTCCCGGAACTGACCGACGACATGCTCGCAAGAGGAGTCGTCAACAAGGGTGGCCGACCACGTTCTGAGAATCCGAAGAAGCTCATCTCAATTCGGCTACCAGAAGATGTCATCCTGAAGTGGAGAGCAACCGGACCAGGTTGGCAAACCAGGATGGCAGAGAAGCTTGCGAGGGTCGCACCAAAGTGACGCCTAACTCCTCGCTCAACCGAACCCATTGCGGCGTGCGGCCAAAAGCCCGCCATTTCATCCTGGGCTTTTAGCCACACGCCGCAACGGTCCGGTTAGCTCAAACGTTAGGCGACAAGAAAGCGGGTGGCCGTTGACTTGCTGCATACTTCCGGAAGCGCGGCGCAAAAGGAGCGGAAACATGGGAAACGTGAAGTCAATTGCGAATGCTGTGGAGTCACTACCCCCGATGGAGTTGGCTGAATTCCGGCGGTGGTTTGCTGAATTCGATGGCAACGCGTGGGATAGTCAAATCGAGCTGGATGCAGCCTCTGGCAAGCTCGACCAGTTGGCAGCCGAGGCGCTTGCCGACTACCGTGCCGGTTCGGCGAGTCAACTTTGAGTTTGATGCACACCGCATCAAAGCGGTTTTGGCAGTGCTTCGACTCATTGCCCGTTGAAATTCAAACCGTAGCGCACCGAAATTTCGCGCAACTCAAGGCAGATCCAATTCATCCAACGTTGCATTTCAAGGCCGTCGCAAATGGTCGATTTCATAGTGTTCGAGTCGGTCTCTACTACCGCGCACTTGGCCTCCCTGTGGCAGGCGGCGTACATTGGTTCTGGGTCGGTACGCATGGCGATTATGACAAGCTCATCGGCTAACTGTTTGCTCGTCACGGACACGCAGTAGCAGGTTGCCGCTTCGCGGCGCGTGCTGCGTGCCGGACAGCGCCAACGTTAGACGGCACAAATACAGATTCCGGAGCGCCCTTGCATTTCACAGTACAAATTTCAACAGACCAACTCGAGCACGTCGAGCGACTGAGAGAGCTGTTCACGCGAGAGTGGGGACAAATTGACGCGTTCGAAGGCCGCTTACACGGTAAAGATCTGCCGCGACCTTTGGTAGCTTTAGACAACAGTGAAACTTTACTTGGCGGTTTGGCATTTTCTACGTACAAGCATCCGTCAAGGGAGGGCCACACACTATGGATAAATGCGCTGCTTGTCATTCCATCTCATCGCAGCAATGGCATTGCGAGCCGGCTCGTCAAGGAGGCGGAATGTGTTGCGCGTGAACTCGGATTTAATTCGCTTCATGTATATACAAACGTGCCAAGTTTGTATCAGCGCCTCGGTTGGCGCGTTGTCTCAACGGCAGGTCAGCACCAGGTTCTCACGGTGGATCTAGACAAGCCTAGTAGGTAGTACAACCAGTGCCGCCTACCATTCGCTCAACCGGACGCTACACAGCTTGCCGGCGCTTGGTCCGCCGTTAGGCATCAGAATGACGTGTGGTCCGCCAGCAGGAAGTGCGCCTGTCGGCGTGAATGATCCAGCCTGAGATCCAGATTCTGAAAGGTACGCCCCCCTATGCTGAAGCTCCGACCGAATTGCGAGTGCTGCAACCGTGACCTCCCCAATGAGAGCACTGAAGCAAGAATATGCACATTCGAATGCACATTCTGCTCGGAGTGTGCAGACACGAAACTAAATGGCGTCTGTCCGAACTGTGGCGGCGAGTTGGTACGCCGCCCCAGGCGGCCAGCAACCGCACTAGCCAAGCACCCCCAGTCAACAGAGCGTGTTTACAAACCTCAAGGCTGCGCGGGTGCGGCCTAACCCGGCCTAACCCCCTCAATCGGCGCCCCAACGGCAGGCCACCAGAGCCCGGTCGGTGGTACGCGGTGAGCCTCTGGGCAAGAGTGCAAAGGTGGCTGTTTGGTGAAGTGGGTCGTCGTCTACGCCAAGCATGCACTGAAGGATGCGAAGAAGCTCTCGGCGGCTGGGCTGAAAGAGAAGACCGAAGAGCTTCTCGAGGTGTTTGGCCATCGACCCATTTAAGAACCCACCGGCCTACGAGGAACTCGTAGTAGATTTTGACGGGGCCTGTTCGCGCCGTATCAACATCCAGCACCGTCTCGTCTACGAAGTCTTCAAGAAGGAACGCACCGTGCGCGTACTGCGCATGTGGTCGCACCACGAATGACTCAGACGGCTAACCCTTCCTTAAAGCGGACAGTCAACGGTCTGCACCCGTCGCCTGTCGCTTAAGTCAAACATTGGCAGCGCAACACCGACCTGCGCGACACCCGCGATCTCGCCAGTAGTATCATGTCGCATGAACGCAGCTGCCAAGGTTCTTGCATCCATGCGGCGAAGTCCACTGGACTGGCAAATCGGTGAACTCCAAACCGTGGCACGCCAACACAACATCGACTGGCGGCATCAGAAGAGTAGTCATTGTGTTTTCATACGAGAAGACGGGCGTACCTTGTCCGTCCCAGCACACAGGCCGATCAAACCAATCTACGTGCGGAAGTTCATTGAACTGATCGATGGAGCGTGAACCATGAGCAAACTGACTGACTATCCCTTTGAAGTGCGTCCACTGTCTTCGGAAGAAGGGGGCGGCTATCTCATCTCGTTCCCAGACTTCGCTGAGTGCATCTCTGACGGCGAGACCGTTGCGGAAGCCATGGAAAATGGAAGAGACGCGCTCAAGGCCACCATCGCCGCGCTGAAGGCAAAGAAGCTCCCTGTCCCTGCTCCGAACAGTGGAGGTGTAGCGTCCGGGAAATTCGTCGCTCGGGTGCCCAAGACAGTCCATGCGCAGCTGGCAATCCGCGCTCGCGCCGAGGGTGTTTCGCTCAACGCACTTGTACTCACTTTTATTGCTCAGGGTCTCGGCGGTCCAGGCTCCAAGGCGCGAGCAAAGAGCGCTGCCTGAACCCGCGGGTCAACCGAACCCGTCTTCGGCCGGCCGGATACCCGCAACGGAAGTGCCGCCGGCCTTGGCGGCTGCCCTTATGCCAAGTGCGCGACCGGCAATGCCGCGACCGAGGATGTGGTCTTCATGCTGGACGGTCTGGGTGTCAGCACCGGCATCGACCTCAAGCGGCTGGACGATGCCGGCTAAATCAAGCTAAGTTCTTGGCGAAGAAAGCCATCGTGCGGTCCCAGGCCTGCTTGGCGCAGGCAGCGTCGTAGACATCGGCGCGGGTGTCGTTGAAGAAGGCATGGTTGGCCGGGTAGCGATTGATTTCGGCATTGATCGATGCAGGCAGGGCTGCTTGCATCGCGTCGACGCTGGCGGGCGTGCACCAGCCGTCGAGGTCAGCGAAATGACCCTGAAAGGGAATCGCGATTTTGGCCGGATCGGCCAGCGCGAGTGGCGGGATGCCGTAGAAGCAGGACGCAGCAGCCAGGCCCTGCAGATGCACGGCTGAAGCGATCGTCAATGCCCCGCCCAGGCAGAAGCCGAGCACGCCGACCTTGGTCGAGCGGGCGCTCAAATAGCTGAAGGCGCCGGCCAGATCCTGGTGTGTCGCCGCAGCGAAGTCGAGCCCGTTCATCAGTTTGCCGGCCTCGTCGGCATCCTTGGCAACGCGGCCGTGATACAGGTCTGGCGCCAGCACGTTGTAGCCTTCGGCGGCAAAGCGCTCGGTCAATTGGCGGATATGTGGGTTCAAACCCCACCATTCCTGGATCAGGATCAGCCCGGGTCGGGCATTGGCGCTATCAGCCGCGGCTGGCGCGAAATAGCCTTGGCAACTGGCGCCATCAGGGCGCTTGAATTCGATCATCTGGGGCATTGAGTTACTCCTGGTTCAAAATTTTCGCGACTGGATTGGGTCGCAGTCTAAAGGCATCCGGCATGCCCGAGCCCAACAAGGGTCTCAGGTAAAGGCGGAAGGCATCGGTCACATCGGTGCCGCTGGCGCTGATGAAAGCATCTTCCATCACGCGCGTCTTGCCGGCTACGGCGGTTAGCGGCAGCAACTCGTAATCGACCGAGTAATAGCCGCTGCGCTTGATCGCGACCGAACCATCGCGTCCGCCGTGGAAGGCAAACTGCACCGCTTTTTCACCGACCTCGCGTGCTTCTCGCTGGTCGACATCGGAGACGCAGCCGATGAAGCTGCGCTGCAGATAGCCGAAGGTGTCGCCACGCACGCGCTTGATGTTCAGCTTGGACTTGATCTCTTCGCACAGCAGATCGGCCAGTGCGCCATTGCCCGAGAGCTGCACATTGCCATGCGCGTCATGCTCGAGATCCTTGGCCAGTTGCGCCGCGATCGATTGGCCCGAGGCGTCGTGGATGCCTTCGGAAACGGCGATCACGCAGCGGCCATGGCGTTCATACATCGAGCGCACATCGGCCAGAAAGCGCTCAAGCTCGAAGACCCGCTCGGGCAGATAAATCAGGTGCGGGCCGTCGTCGGTGAACTTTTTCCCCAGCGCTGAGGCAGCAGTCAGGAAACCCGCGTGGCGCCCCATCACCACGCCGACATAGACGCCAGGCAGCGCCGCATTGTCCAGATTGGCACCGGCGAAGGCCTGGGCGACGAAGCGCGCGGCAGACGGGAAACCGGGTGTGTGGTCGTTCTCGACCAGATCGTTGTCGATCGTCTTCGGAATATGGATGCAGCGCAGCGGGTAAGCGGCGGCCTGTGCTTCTTCGCTGACGATGCGCACGGTGTCTGATGAATCGTTGCCACCGATGTAGAAGAAATGGCTGATGCTGTGCGCGCGCAGGACCTTGAAGATCTTGTGGCAATAAGCGGCGTCGGGCTTGTCGCGCGTCGAGCCCAGTGCCGAGCTCGGCGTGTTCGCGACCAGTTCGAGGTTGTGGCTGGTTTCCTGGGTCAGGTCAACGAAGTCTTCGTCGACGATGCCACGCACCCCATGCCTGGCGCCATAGACCAGATCGACCTGATGTTGGCGCCTTGCCTCGAGGATGACACCGACCAGCGATTGATTGATGACTGCGGTAGGTCCGCCGCCTTGGGCGACCAGAATTTTTGCTGAGGCCATGCTTGCTCCGGAAGGCTTTGGTTTGCGCGCTGATTGTGTCTCAGCCGTTCGGTCGATATTGAGCGGCAAGGTGAATCGACCTTCATTGCGGGCCGGTCCAGTTGTCTGGCCGACTTGATATTGAGCCATGTCAGGTCCTGCAAGCTCCAATGCGCTAAGTTCAAACCAATATCAACCGTCAAGGAGTGTTCCATGTCTGCATTCAATCAAACCCAGAAAGACCGCCTGATGAACGATCTGCATGCGGTAGTCGCCGAGGCCGAGGGTCTGCTGCGCGCCACGGCCGGATCGGCCGGTGAAGGTGCTGCCGAATTGCGCGCCAAGGTACAGGCCAGCCTGGACCGCGCCAAGCACAATCTGCGCGACCTGCAGGAGGCCGCGGTGGAGAAAGCCAAGGCTGCGGGCCGCGCCACCGACAACTATGTGCATGAAAATCCCTGGCAATCGATCGGCTTGGCCGCCGGCATCGGCCTGCTGCTCGGCATGCTGATCACAAGGCGCTGATGGCCGCCGAAGATCCTGCTGCTGACGCCGGCGAAGCTGGCACAACAGGCCCGTTGGCCGCGCTGCGTCGCATGCTCGGGCATTTGCTTGAGCTGCTGCAGTCGCGGCTCGAGTTGCTGTCGACCGAGCTCGAAGCCGAAAAACTGCGCCTCTTCGCAGCGCTGACTCAGGGCTTGCTGGCCTTGCTGATGGCAGGCGCTGGCTTGGTGATGCTGAGCATCTGCCTGCTGCTGCTCAGCCCCGAAGGCTGGCGTTGGCTGGCGGCCTTGCTGCTCGGCGTCCTCTACGCCGGGCTGGCCTGGTGGAGTTGGCGCTGCGCCTGCAAGCAGTTGAGTCAAATTGGCGGCATTTTTGCTGGAAGCGCAGCCGAACTCGCACGCGACCGCGATGCCTTGAAATCCTGATGTTCAGCTATCAACTCGATCAACTTAAAGCGCGCCAGCTGGCGCTGCGCTTGCGCAATCTCGAATTGCGGGCTGAACTGCATGAGCAGGCACAGCATTTGTTGAAGCCCGGCTTCGGCGGCTTGGGGATCTGGCTCAAGGGTGCCGCCGGCATCACCTTGCTGCTCGCCGCTTGGCGCGGGCCGGGCCGGCTGAACCGCCTGCTGGGCCTGGCCAGGTTGGCGCTGCGCTTGCTGCGGCTGGTTCGCGGCTGAAGCTAGCGTAAGGATGTTCTGCATAACCCCTCACGGCTGGTGCTAGCGCGGCCTCGGGCGGTCTGCGGCGTTGCATTTATTGCCAATAGCACGCGCTATTGGCCGCAAAATGCGCCTTGCATCCCATCCCGATCCGCACTGCACACACTCGCGTTGAGTTATGCAGAGCATCCTTAACGCTTGACCGTCTTGCGTGCCGGACGCGACCCGTTGTCGCGTGGCGGCAAGCCGGTATGCTGGGTCAGGATCTGACCCTTGCGCGGCGCTGCATTGACCGGTCTGGCCACCGGGGTCGAGTTCTTCCGGCGGGTACTTGCATAGCTGCCATCGGTGACTGGCTGGTAGCTCGGAATCAGGTGATTTTTGCTGTTGCCGATCAGATCGCTGCGGCCCATCGCCTGCAAGGCTTCGCGCAGCACCGGCCAGTTGTTCGCATCGTGATAGCGCAGAAATGCCTTGTGCAGGCGCCGGCGGCGTTCGCCGCGGACGATGTCGACCGTTTCGCTGTCGGCGGTGACCTTTTTCAAGGGGTTCTTGTTGCTGTGGTACATCGCCGTGGCGGTGGCCATCGGGCTGGGGTAGAAGGTCTGCACCTGGTCGGCGCGGAAGCCGTTCTTCTTCAACCAGACCGCCAGATTCATCATGTCGGCATCTGCCGTGCCCGGATGCGCAGCGATGAAGTAGGGAATCAGGTATTGCTTCTTGCCGGCCTCGAGGCTGGCTTTGTCGAACATCTGCTTGAACTTGTCGAAAGCGCCGATGCCGGGCTTCATCATCTTTGAAAGCGGCCCGTTTTCGGTGTGCTCGGGGGCGATTTTCAGATAACCGCCGACATGATGCGTGACCAGTTCCTTCACATATTCGGGTGACTGAATCGCCAGGTCGTAGCGCAGCCCCGAACTGATCAGGATCTTCTTGACACCCTTCAAGGCCCGCGCGCGGCGGTAGAGCTTGATCAGCGGGTCATGGTCGGTGTTCAGGTTCGGGCAGATGCCGGGAAAGACGCAGGAAGGCTTGCGGCAGGCGGATTCGATCTCGGGGGATTTGCAGCCGATGCGGTACATGTTCGCGGTCGGCCCGCCGAGGTCGGAGACGACGCCGGTGAAACCCTTGACCTTGTCTCGCATCTCCTCGATCTCGTGGATGACCGAATCTTCAGAGCGGCTCTGGATGATGCGGCCTTCATGCTCGGTGATCGAACAGAAGGTGCAGCCGCCAAAGCAGCCGCGCATGATGTTGACCGAAAAGCGGATCATCTCCCAGGCTGGGATCTTGGTTTCGCCGTCATGCCCGCCGCTGGCGTCGGCATAGCTTGGATGCGGTGAGCGCGCATAAGGCAGATCGAACACATGGTCCATCTCGGGCGTCGTCAGCGGGATCGGTGGCGGGTTGATCCAGACATCGCGCGCGCCATGCGCTTGCACCAGCGCACGGGCATTGCCGGGGTTGGTCTCCAGATGCAGGACGCGGTTTGCATGAGCGTAGAGCACGGCATCGCTCTTGATCGCTTCGTAGGAGGGCAGGCGGATGACTGTGCGTTCGCGCGGCGGCATCTGGATCTTGCCTTCCAGCGGCGCAGCCACCGGCTTGCGCACGATCATGATCGGCTTGGCCCCGTCGGCTGGTTGGACCTGACCGGTAACGCAGGACGCGCCCATGTCGACGGCGGTTTCTTCGATCGTCTGGTAGGGGCTGATATGCGCGTCGATGCGGCCGGGCAGATCGACGGAGCTGCTGTCGAGTTCGAACCAGCCCTCAGCGGTCGGGTCGTTGGTGCGGCGCATGAAGGCGGTGCCGCGGATGTCGGTCATCCGCTCGATCGGCTCGCGCGCTGCCAAACGGTGAGCAATCTCGATGATGGCGCGTTCGGCATTGCCGTACAGCAGCAGGTCGGCCTTGGCGTCGACGATCACCGAGCGGCGAACCTTGTCCTGCCAGTAGTCGTAATGTGCAATCCGGCGCAACGAGGCCTCGATGCCGCCGATGATGATGGGCACATCGTTCCAGGCTTCCTTGCAGCGCTGGGTGTAGACCAGCGTGGCGCGGTCCGGCCTCTTGCCGGCCATGCCGCCGGGCGTGTAGACATCGTCGCTGCGGATCTTCCGATCGGCCGTGTAGCGGTTGATCATCGAATCCATATTGCCGGCGGCGACGCCGAAGAACAAATTCGGTTTGCCCAGCGCCTTGAAAGCGTCGACGCTTTGCCAATCGGGCTGGGCGATGATGCCGACGCGAAAGCCTTGCGCTTCCAAGGTCCGGCCGATCACCGCCATGCCGAAGCTGGGGTGGTCGACATAGGCATCGCCGGTAACGATGATGATGTCGCAGGAATCCCAGCCGAGTTGCTCCATCTCTGCGCGGCTCATCGGCAGGAAGGGCGCAGGGCCGAAGCGTTTGGCCCAGAACGGGCGATAGGCGGTCAAGGCTTTGGCAGGCTTGCCCAACGGAGCGCTTTTTGACGATTTCTGGGCTTGATTGGCGGAATGGGCAGACACGGCAGGATTTTTTGATTCAACCCGCTATTGTCCCTTGATCGTGCCGCCTTTGAAGTACCCGTCAAAACCCAGGGTTTTGTTCAGGCCCGACCCAGGCGCAGCCGCTCTTCGTCGGTCAGCGCAGGCAGCAAGGGCGGCGCCTTGTTGGCAAGGTTGTTGAGGAAGCCTTCGACCGAGGCCTGGCCGACCGCCATCAGGTCGAATGCCTGCGGATCCATGATCCATTGGTGGATCAACCCGTCGACCAGCGCCACCAGGGCGACCGCAGCCGCCGCGATATTCAGGCTTGCCGGTAACTGGCCCAGCGACACCGCGTGGGCGAAGGCGGCCTGGTTCTGCTGGCGCCAGGCGCGCAGGGAAGTCAGCTTGCGCTCCTGCAGTCCCTGCATCTCGCCGCTGTATTCGACCCGGTGCATCGCGATGTCGAAGACCCGCCGCGTGCGTTCATTGTTGACGGTCGAATGCAGAACATTGATCCAGCCCCAGCGCAGTTCCGCCAGCGACAACTGAAGCGCTGCTTCCGGCGCCGCCATGTCTTCCTCAAGCGGCATGGTGGCACGTTCCATCATCGCTTTGAAGAGCTCGGTCTTGTCCTTGAAATGCCAGTAGATCGCGCCGCGCGTGAGGCCTGCTGCCTGCGCGATGTCCTGCAGCGAGCAGCGCGAAACGCCGCGCTGCTGGAACAGTTGTTCCGCCGCATCGATCAAGCTTGTGCGTGTTTCCTGCGCTTCCTGTTTGGTCTTTTTGGCCATCTGAAGGTCATTCTAGATCGTTATACATACACCAATGAATGTATATATACAATTGGCTACACCCCACAAACAGGACTGAAACGGTGCTCAAGCGAATGCTGGCATCGTCAATAGGCAATATGAAGTTGAATTTCCGTGCAACAAGCAATTTTTTGCTGATTCTGGCCATGGCCAGCTTGTCTGCCTGCGGCGGGGCCGACAAGTCGGCGCCGGCCGGCGGCATGCCGCCGCCTCAGGTGGGCGTGATCAAGGTGCAGTTGCAGGCCGTAGCCTTGCAGACCGAGTTGCCAGGCCGGGTCGAAGCCATGCGCATCGCCCAGGTCAGGGCAAGGGTCAATGGCGTGGTGCTGCAACGGCTGTTTACCGAAGGCAGCGAAGTCAAGGCCGGGCAGGCGCTGTTCCAGATCGACGCAGCGCAATACCAGGCCGCGCTGGACAGCGTCCAGGCCAATCTGGCCAAAGCCCAGGCCAATCTCGGCCAGGCCGCAGCCCAGGCCGAGCGCAACAAGCCGCTGGTCGATGCCCGCGCGATCAGCCAGCAGGAATACCTGGTCAGCGTGGCGGTGGCCAAGTCGGCCGAGGCCGATGTCGCAGCCGCCAAGGCTGCAGTTCAAAGCGCCCGCCTCAATCTTGACTATGCGCGGGTCACGGCCCCGATCGGCGGAACGATTGGGCGAGCCTTGGTGACCGAAGGCGCGCTGGTCAGCGCTGCCGAGGCGACCCAGTTGGCGCTGATCCAGCAGAGCGGCAAGGTCTATGTCAATTTCACCCAAAGTGCCAACGAGGTGCAGCAGTTGCGGATGGCGCTGGCATCGGGCGCCTTGCGCAAAGTTGGCGCCAATGCGGCGCAGGTCCGCATCCTGCTGGACAACGGCAGCGAGACGGCCAAACCGGGCAAGCTGCTGTTTACCGATTTGTCGGTTGACCCGAGCTCGGGGCAGGTGACGCTGCGCGCCGAGGTTCCAAATGCCGATGGCATGCTCTTGCCAGGCCAATATGTGCGGGTGCGGTTGAGTCAGGGCGAATTGCCGGCCGGCGTCCTGCTGCCGCAGCAGGCGGTCAAGCGCTCGAATCAGGGCGACTCGGTGCTTGTGGTTGGAGCTGACAACAAACCGTTGCAGCGCCAGGTCAAGATCGGCCAGGCAGTCGGCAACCAATGGCTGGTGATCGACGGGCTGAAACCGGGCGAACAGGTCATCGTTGATGGGTTCCAGAAGATGTTTATTCCGGGCGCGCCAGTAATGCCGGTTGCCTGGGCTCCGGTAGCTGCTGCATCAGCCGCCAGCCGTTGACGCGGGGACTTCAAGATGTCCCGTTTCTTCATTGACCGACCGATCTTCGCCTGGGTACTGGCGCTCTTCATCCTGGTGTTCGGCGCTGTCGCCATCACCCAGTTGCCGGTGGCGCAATACCCGACGGTGGCGCCACCTTCGCTGGTGATCAGCGCCAACTATCCGGGTGCTTCATCCACGACGCTGGACGAAAGCGTGATCTCGGTGATCGAGCAGGAGCTCAACGGCGCGCCGGGGCTGGCCTATATCGAGTCGGTCAGCCAGGCCAATGGCAGTGGTGCCATCACCGTGACTTTCGAGCCCGGCACCAATATCGATCTGGCCCAGGTCGAGGTACAAAATCGGTTGTCGCGCGCTACACCGCGGCTGCCAGCGGCGGTAATCCAGCAAGGCGTGCGAGTCGACAAATCGCGCAGCAACTTCCTGATGGTCGTGACCACGTCATCGACCGACGGCAGTCTGAATCCGGTGGCGCTGGGTGACTATGTGTCACGCAATATCGTGCCGGAACTTCAGCGTCTGCCCGGCATCGGCCAGGCGCAATTGTTCGGCACCGAGAGCGCCATGCGCATCTGGCTCGATCCGGTCAAATTGCTCAGCTACAAGCTCAGTCCGGCCGATGTCAATGCGGCGATTCGTGCCCAGAACGCCTTGGTTCCCGCGGGGACGATCGGCGACCTGCCGAATCTTTCCAGCCAGACGATGTCGGCCACGGTGGTCGTCAAGGGTCAGCTGGAAAACAGCCGGGGATTCGCCAATATCGTGCTGCGCGCCAACCCGGATGGCTCGGCGGTGCGCTTGCGCGATGTCGCCCGTATCGAGCTTGGTGCCCAGGGCTATGGTAATTATTCGCGCTTGAACGGCAAACCCGCGGTCGGCATCGGCATTCAGCTGTCGCCCAGCGGCAATGCGTTGGCATCGGCCAAGGCGGTCAAGGCACGCATGGCCGAGCTACAGCGATTTTTTCCGCCAAACGTGGTGTTCGCGATTCCCTACGATGCGTCCAGGTTCGTCAAGGTCTCGATCGAACAGGTGGTCGAGACCCTGGCCGAGGCAATTTTGCTGGTGTTCCTGGTGATGTTCCTGTTCCTGCAGGACTGGCGCTACACGCTGATCCCGACCATCGTCGTCCCGGTCGCCTTGCTCGGTACTTTTGCGGTCATGCTGGCGTTGGGTTACAGCATCAATGTATTGACGCTGTTCGGTATGGTGCTGGTGATCGGTATCGTCGTCGACGATGCGATCGTCGTGGTCGAAAACGTCGAACGCATCATGAGCGAGGAAGGCTTGGCACCGCGCCAGGCCACCCTGAAGGCGATGAGCCAGATTTCCGGCGCCATCATCGGCATCACCGTGGTGCTGGTTTCGGTTTTCGTGCCGATGGCATTTTTCGCCGGCTCGGTGGGCAATATCTATCGGCAGTTTTCGCTCGCCATGGCCGCGTCGATCCTGTTTTCAGCGTTGATGGCCTTGACCCTGACGCCAGCGCTTTGCGTGACTTTGCTCAAGCCGATCGACGCAGGTCAACAGCATGGCAAGAAAGGGTTCTTTGGCTGGTTCAACCGCGGTTTCTCGCGCACCGCAAAAACCTATGAGGGTTGGGTCGCCAAGCTGCTCAAACGCAGCGGCCGCATGCTGCTGGTCTATCTGGCTGTGCTGGTGGCTGTGGCGCTGCTCTATATGCGGCTGCCGACTTCCTTCCTGCCCGATGAGGACCAAGGCTATCTGATCGTCAATGTGCAATTGCCACCAGGTGCGACGACAAACCGCACCGAAGCCGTGGTCAAGCAGGTCGAGGACTTCATGCTCAAGCAGCCTGAGGTACAGGATGTCATCGCGATCATCGGCTACTCTTTTTCGGGCCAGGGGCAGAATGCCTCGGTCTCGTTCGTGACGCTCAAGCCCTGGGATCAGCGCCATGGCGCAGAGCACAGCGCTGGCGCAGTGGCCGGACGAGCTTTCGGCGCCTTCATGGGCATCCGCGATGCCTCGGTCTATCCCTTGAGCCCGCCTTCCATCCTCGAGCTCGGCAATGCGACCGGTTTTTCCTTGCGGCTGCAAGACCGCGCCGGTCTCGGGCATGAGGCCTTGCTGAATGCGCGCAATCAGATGCTGGGCATGGCCGCACAAAGCAAGCTGATCGTTGGCATGCGTCCCGATGGCCTGGAAGATGCCCCGCAGTTGCAACTGGACATTGACCGTGACAAGGCCAATGCCCTCGGTATCGGCTTTGACAGCATCGCTGCGGTCTTGTCGACCCAGCTGGGTTCGGCCTATGTCAGTGACTTTCCCAACCAGGGACGCTTGCAAAGAGTGGTCGTGCAGGCTGAAGCCGGCGCACGCATGCAGGCTCAGGATCTGCTGCGGCTGAATGTGGTCAATTCCCAGGGCAAGACGGTGCCATTGAGCGCCTTTGCCAGCACCCGCTGGGTGATCGGCCAGATGCAGGCAGTGCGTTACAACGGTTACCCCGCGATGCGTCTGGCAGGCAACCCAGCGCCAGGGCAATCGACCGGTGCGGCGATGGCCGAGCTCGAGATGATGGCTTCCAAGCTGCAGCCGGGTATCGGCCATGAATGGACGGCGTTGTCGCGCGAGGAGAAACTGGCCGGATCACAGGCGATGCTGCTGCTGGCTTTTTCATTGCTGGCAGTCTTTCTCTGCCTGGCCGCGCTGTACGAGAGTTGGTCGATACCGCTGGCTGTGCTGCTGGTGGTTCCGCTGGGGCTGCTCGGCGCGCTCGCCGGGGTGACTTTGCGCGACATGCCCAACGATGTTTACCTGAAAGTGGGCCTGATCACCATCATCGGGCTGTCGGCCAAGAACGCCATTTTGATCATCGAATTTGCCAAGGACTTGCAGGCTCAAGGCAAGGGTCTGGTCGAGGCTGTGCTGCAAGCCTTCCATCTGCGTTTCAGACCCATCGTCATGACTTCGGTGGCGTTCATTCTGGGCGTGCTGCCGCTGTTCTTCGCCACCGGTGCCGGTTCGGCCAGCCAGCGTGCCATCGGCACCGGCGTGCTCTCGGGGATGATCGCCGCGACCTTGCTGGCAGTCTTGTTCGTGCCGGTGTTCTTCCTGGTCGTGCGGCGTATCTTCAAAGGCAGCGAGAGGCAGCGGCGCCTCTATGCCCATGAAGATCTGGCGGAACCGCCATCGACAGACAAGGCTTGAGATGCGCATGAAAATAAAGAAAAAAACCCTGATCGCCTCAGCCGGCTTGTCGGTGTTACTCAGCGCCTGTGTCAACCTGGCACCCGTTCAGCCACGTCCAGCTGCCCCGACCGCCAAGCAATGGGCGCAGCCGAGCGCAGGCGCTGATGCGGCGGCAAGTCTGTCATGGCAGAACTACTACAACGACCCACGCTTGCGCCAAATGCTGCAGATCGCGCTGGACAATAACCGTGATCTGCGCGTCGCCATGCTCAATGTCGAGCAGGCCCGCGGGCTCGCTGGCGTCACCGCAGCGAGCCAGTTGCCGAGCCTTGGTGTGGGGGCAATTGCCCAGCTTCAGCCCGGCAGCAGCGGTTCCCTTGTCAATACCTATCAGGCCGGCTTGCAGCTCAGCGCCTACGAGATCGACCTGTTCGGCAAAATGCGCAATCAGACGGACGCGGCGACCGCGCGCTATCTGGCCAGCAACGAAGGCGCCAATGCTGCCAGGATCGCGTTGGTGGCGGCGGTGGCCTCGGGCTATCTTGTTTTGCAGGCCGACGAAGAATGGCTGGCGATCGCGCGCAAGATCTGGCTGACACGCCAGGAGAGCCAGCGTTTGACACAGCTGCGCTTCGACCAGGGTGCAGCCTCAAGCCTCGATCTGCTCAGCAGCAGGACGGCGCTCGAGTCCAGCCATGCCGGCGTCGCGCAAGCCTTGCGCCAGCGTGATCAGGACGAAAACGCGTTGCTGTTATTGCTGGGGCAGTCACTGCCGGCAGATCTGCTCGCGGCAACAGCGCTGTCTGAACAGCGTCTGGTCGAGCTGCCCTCGGGGCTGCCTTCTGAAATACTGGCGCAGCGGCCCGATGTGTTGCAGTCCGAGGCACAGTTGCTGGCGGCGAACGCCAATATCGGTGCGGCACGCGCGGCGTTTTTTCCGGCGATCTTGCTGACTTCGAATTTGGGTACGGCCAGCTCGCAGTTGTCAGGCCTGTTCAAGAACAGCGTCTGGACTTTTGTCGGTCAGGCGCTGTTGCCGGTCTTCGATAACGGGCGCAATGAAGCCAATCTGGCAGCTGCCAGGGCAGGGCGCGAAATCGCGCTGGCGCAATATGAAAAAACTGTCCAGATCGCATTCCGCGAGGTCGCCGATGCCTTGGCGGGGCGGACCAGTTTCAATCTCCAAATGCAGGCGCTGCAAGCCCAGGCACAGGCTGAAGCTCAGCGTCTGGCGCTGATTGAGCTGCGCTTTGCCAATGGCGCGTCGAACAGTCTGGAACTGCTCGATGCGCAACGCGCCAGCTTGGCCGCTGAACAGGCGCTGCTGCAGCTTCGCCTAGGCCGCTTGCTGAACGGCGTGCAGCAATACAAGGCCTTGGGTGGTGGATTGATCGGCTGAGCCTTTAGCGCGAGCGCACCCAGGCCAGGCCTTCGCTGGTGGCGTAGCGCAACGCGGCGCGCTGGCTGATGAAGCGCGGCGTGAAGCGCATCACGCGGTCATGGCTGGCCATGCCTCGGCCTGAGCGGATTGATACCGATGCGGCAAAGCTGCCATCGGCTTGGGTTTTGATCATGGGTGAGACAAGGTATTTGCCCACCTCTATGCTTTTGTTCTGCATATTCTTTATCGAGGTGTGCGCCAGAACGAGTTCAGGGCGCGGTATGGCGAAGTGAGTTTGGCTGCGCGCTTGGGGTACGTGCAGGTGACCGTGAGTCTTCGAGGCCTCAAACGATCGGGGCTGGCTGATGCTGCCCTAGGGATGCTCTGCATAATCCCTCACGGTTTGTGATAGCGCGGCCTCGGGCGGTCTGCGGCGTTGCATCCCATCCCGATCCACGCTGCACACACTCGCGAATGAGTTATGCAGAGCATCCCTAGCTTGCCGGTTTTATTTTTATTGATGCCGACAAGCTTGAAAAGACAACGCACCGGCCAAGCCGATGCGTCGTTTTGCTTTGATTGAATCAAAGCGGCTGATGCTCACGCATCAACCTGGGTTGGCGGCGCTGAATGCGCCGCCGCGGGCTTTACAGGCCGCGGATGTTCGAAGCTTGCAGACCCTTGGGGCCTTGCTTGACTTCGAATTCAACCTTTTGGTTCTCAGCCAAAGTGCGGAAGCCGCCGTTGTTGCGGATTTCGCTGTGGTGAGCGAACAAGTCCTTGGAGCCGTCTTCAGGCGTGATGAAACCAAAGCCCTTGCCGTCGTCAAACCATTTCACGGTGCCAGTTTGCGTAGTCATGATGTGTTCCTTTTGAAACTATTGAAAAAATACTCCACGGCCACTTGGCTTGTGAAGACAGAAACACTCAAGAACAGTCAAACTGGGAGTTGAAACTGAAGCGAGCCGGTCGCGAACGTACCGCGGGGCTGCAGATTGAAGACCTTGAAAAAAGGGTCTTGTGCGTATCTATGCCGGAAGTGTAGCACGAATTGTTGCTTTGTCACGAGTTTGCTGACTTTTACGCGGCAGCGACTTCGACCGCAATCCCGCTGAGCACCGCATTACCCGACAGAGGGTCGCGCATTTGATCGTTGAGCAAGGCATTCATGTTCACGCCAGGACGCTGCTCAGCCAGCTTCAGCCTGGCGCCGGGCAGGTCATGTCCCCAGCCATGCGGCAGGCTGATGACGCCCGGCATCAGCTCGTCGCTGAGCTGCACCGGTGCCAGCAATTCGGCGCCGCCGGCGCGCAAGCGCGCCATACCGCCGTCGCTCAGGCCGAGCCTGGTTGCATCAAGCGGGTTGACCAGCAAGGTGCAGCGCTGCGGGCCTTTGGCCAGCACCGGCAAGTTGTGCATCCAGCTGTTGCCGGAGCGCATATCGCGCCTGCCGATCAGCAGCATGCCTTCAACCGGCTGCTGCAAAGCTTCTTCGACATGAACCAGATCAGCCAGCAGCAGCGCGGGCGCCAGTTCGATGCAGGCCGAAGGCGTGCGCAGCAGTTCGGGGATTCTTGGCTGCAGCGCGCCGAGGTCGATGCCGCCGACAGCGGCCTTGACCTCAGCCAGCGTCAGCCGGTAAGGCCCGCTGCGCAGCGCCAGATCGATCAATCGTTCGGGACCGCTGCCGAGCGCGGCCAGCAATTCTGCCGACTGCGCGCCGGTGATGCGCTGCACTTCCGCGTCGTCCAGCGCGCTCACATCGACATCGAGTCCCTTGCCTTCGACCAGCGCAGCCAGGCGCAGCAGCGTTTGCCATTCTTCTGGATGGTCCGCTGGTTTGGCGAACACCGGTCCGCTGAAACGCGCATGGTTGCGGTAAGAAAGCTGGGGGAAGGCGACGTCGAAATGTGCCTCCTCCAAAGGCGACAGCCCGGGCAGGATCACATCGGCATGGCGGCTGGTTTCATTCACATAGATGTCCAGGCTCAGCATGAAGGAGAGCCCTTCCAGCGCTGCAGCAATGCGCTGGCCATTCGGCGTCGACAGGACCGGATTGGCCGCGATGCAGATGACTGCCTTGACCTGGCCGGCTCCGGGCGTTTCGATTTCCTCGGCCAGGCAGGTGATCGGGAATTCACCGAAAACTTCGGGCGCGCCCGAGACCCGGCTGCGGCGCCTGCCGGTCGAGATACCCCGGCCGCGGCCCGGCTTGCCATGGGTGTTGGCGGCAAAGGCGGCAGCCTTGGGGAACATCGCGCCACCCTCGGCATCGAGATGTCCGGTGAGGACGTTCAGGACATCGATCAACCAGCTGTTCAAACTGCCGAAGCGCTGCGTGCAGGTGCCGATGCGGCCATAGACGGCGGCGCGTCCGGCCGCGGCCAGATCGCGCGCCAACTGGCGCTGCGCCGGCGCCGAAATGCCGCAGCCGGCAGCCATGCGCTCCGGGGCAAAGGGCAGCATGGCGCTGCGCAACTCCTCCAGACCGTTGACATGCTCGGCCAGCCGCCCAAGGCGGACCAGCCCCTCGTCGAATAGCGTGTGCACCAAGCCCAGCAGCAAAAAGACATCACCACCGGGCTTGATCGGCAGATGCTGATCGGCCTGCGCTGCGGTCTCGGTGCGGCGAGGATCGACGACGATGATGCGGCCGCCGCGTTCGCGCATCGCACGCGCCTTGCCGCGGTAATCGGGCACGGTCCAGAGGCTGCCGTTGCTGACCAGCGGATTGGCGCCCAGCATCAAGAGTAGATCGCAGCGCTCGATGTCGGGCACCGGAATCGACAGCCAATGGCCGAACATCAGCCCGGCGCTGAGCTGCTTGGGCATCTGGTCGAGCGTCGAGGCCGAGAACAGATTGCGCGTTCCCAAAGCCTTGGCCAGACGCGGAAAATAGCTCAGCAAGCCGATCTTGTGCGCGGCAGGGTTGCCGATGACGGTGGCCACAGCATCGTTGCCATGCTCGGCAATGAGGGGAAGCAAACGGCGCTCGACCTCGGCAAAGGCTTCGTCCCAACTCGCCTCGACGAACTCGCCATTTCGCTTGATCAGCGGCTTGCGCAGCCGATCCGGGTCTTCGTGCAGATCCTTCAGTGAAACGCCTTTCGGGCAAATGAAGCCGTGGCTGAAGACATCGTTGCCGGCACCGCGAATGCTGATGACGCGACCGGCTTCGGTCCGAACCTCCAGGCCGCAGCAGGCTTCGCAGAGCGGGCAGATGCGGTAATGGCTTTGCGTTTCGATCGAGGTCTGGCTGGGCATTGCGGTTCTCCTGTTGGGCGCGATTGTGCAGCGTCTGTCCATAGCTCATCGGTCATCTAGGTGACAAGCGCTGGCTCCTGGCGTGGATGACGAAGATGTCATTTCCAGCAATTGCACTCGACCTAGGATGGGTGCATACGAGAAAAAAGGCAGGCCATGAAACTGAACTCAATCCTTGTTGCCCTAAGGAGGCTCTGCATAACCCCTCACGGCTTGTGCTGGCCCGGCCTCGGGCGGTCTGCGGCGTTGCATCCCATCCCGATCCGCTCCGCACCAGCTCGCGTTGAGTTATGCAGAGCATCCCTAACGGTGACCTTGCTGGCCGGTGTGACTTGGTGACCGATGTCGAGGATGCGGTCGATCCGGCCACTGGCAAGGGCGACATCGACCATGCTGCGGATTTCATGCGCTTGCTCGCACCACCTCTAGCCTTGCGCTTGAGCGTCTCGGCGGCGGCAGGCGGCAGGTTATTCAGCCAGATCAACTGCAACGCTTGCCATCTGCCGGTGATGATGACGGGTGCCAGTCCGTTGCCGGCCGTGGCGCATCAGCGAGTCGCGCTGTTCTCTGACCTGCTGCTGCACAATATGGGCGCACTTGGGGACGGCATCGAACAAGACAATGCCAAGGGCAGCGACATCCGCACCGCGCCGCTATGGGGCTTGCGTGCAAGGACGCGTTTCCTGCATGACGGACGCGCGACGACAGTGGGCGAAGCGGTGCTCGGTCATGCCGGCGAAGGCGCAGTAGCGCGGGACCGGTTCAAGGCATTGAACGCCGTACAAAAGCAGCAGCTATTCGATTACCTGAAGTCGATCTGAGCGGACCTTGTGGATATTTCATTGGCGATGAGGGCAATATGATGTTCAAGAAATCATGGCTGGCCGGGGTTTTGATCCTGGCTGCCGGCTTGGCGATTGCCCAGGCTCCAAACCAGGATCGAGGCAGGCCGCCGCCGCCCCCGCCTCCGGGTGAAGACCGGCCGCCGGGTGGGTCGCCACCGCTGGTGTTGACCAGCGCCGAGCAAGCCAAGGTCAAGTCGGTGCTGTCTGCCTACAAGCCTGCGACCTTGACGGCCGAGGACGCACGCGCGCTGAAGCGGGCGCTGCGCGATGCGGGCCTGCGGCGCAGTCCGGCGCTTGACGACGCGCTGAATGCGGCGGGCTTCAGCCCGGCCAAGATGGAGGCACTCGACCCACGCCCGCCCGGACCGCCGGGCCCACCTCCTGGCCCGCCTGGCCCGCCAGCCGGCAGGCCGCTCGGAAAATAGAACTTCAAGATGGCAACTGCGACAAGTCAGGCGGGCCGATTGAAGGTATTGCTGGTCGAAGACGAACAGAAAATCGCTGACTTCGTCATCAGCGGCCTGGCCGAGCGCGGTCTGCAAGTCACTCATTGCGACAACGGCAACAGCGGCCTGGCGGCAGCCTGCGAAGGCCGTTTCGATGCGATCGTGCTTGACATCATGCTGCCCGGTCGCGACGGCATGTCGGTCCTCAAGGCCTTGCGCAGCGCCGGTGTCGTCACGCCGCTGATCTTGCTGACGGCGCGCAACGAACTCGGTGACCGCCTCGATGGGCTGAGCCTCGGCGCTGACGATTACCTCGCCAAACCCTTTTATGTTGAAGAACTGGTGGCGCGAATTCTGGCGCTGCGTCGCCGCTTGGCGGGTGATCGGCAGAACCAGGTGCAGGTCGGTCATCTCAAGCTCGACCGGATCAGCCGCCGCGCCATTTGCGAAGGTCAGGAGGTCGAGCTGACGACAAGGGAATTCAGTCTGCTCGAATATCTGATGCGGTCCGAAGGGCAGATCTTCAACCGCCGGCAGATTCTTGAACAGGTCTGGGGTTACGACTTCGACCCGAGTACCAATGTCGTCGACGTCTGCATCAAGCGTCTGCGCGGCAAACTCGCTTCGATCGATCCGCAAGGCGCATCGCTGATTGAGGCGGTGCGCGGTGCCGGCTACTTGTTCAAGGCCGCGAGGTGACGTTGTCGTTCCGGACCCGGCTGTTTGTCAGCGCGGCCTTGATCGTCGCGGCGGTGCTGGCCGCGGTACTGTTGCTCGGCTGGAGCAGGGTATTTACCTTCGAAGTCACAAGACTCGATGAGCGGCTCTGCCGGGAAGTCCGCCGCCTTGCCAGCCAACCGGTACTGGGCGAGCAGATCGGCCGGCTCGAATCCGAACTGGTCAACCGCCTGCGCCTGGTCAACCGCGAACAACTGCAGTTTCGTTTCGAATCGATGGACGGTGAGCGTGGTTTCCAATCAGCCAACTGGAGCAGCAAGCTGGCTGCCGACAATGTGCGATGGAGCGATGCCGAAGGCCTGACGGAAGCTATGCGCCTCCCGCCGCCGCCACCTCCTCCTCCACCTGGGCGTCGGTTCGAGTCTTTCGAGCGACCGCCGCCGCCCGGCCCTTGCAAGTTCGCTTCGTTCAGCGCAGAAGAGCGTGATTGGCGCATGGCCAGGTTTTCAGCCCCCTTCGGTCAAGCGCTGCTCGCTGCCGACCTGGCTGCGACCCAGGCCGAAATGCTGGGTGCGCTGCAAAGCGCCTTGGGCATCGTGATCCCGCTGGCGCTGGCCTTGACCGCTGCGGGTGCCTGGTTGCTATCGGGCTTGACGATGAAGCCGGTGAACCGCTTGCGCGAAGCGATGCAGGGAATGACGCAGCAGGCGCTCGACCGGCGTTTGCCCAGCGCTGGCGAGGACCTGGAGTTCAAGCAATTGATTGCCGTCTACAACCGGATGCTGGCGCGGCTGGAAGCGAGTTTTGTGCAAGCCTCGCGTTTTTCTGCCGATGCGGCGCATGAATTGAAGACCCCGCTGACGATTCTGCGCGGCCGCATCGAGCAGGCGATCCAGCATTCGCCGCAGAGCAGTCTGCAAGTCGAGTTGGCCGGGATGCAGGACGAAGTCGACCGTCTGACCGGCATCACCCGCAAGCTGCTGCTGCTGTCGCAGGCTGATGCCGGCAAGTTGGCGCTGACGGCCAGCCTGGTGGATCTGAGCCAATTGCTCGACGATTTGATCGGCGATGTGCAGATGTTGCTGACCGACCAGCAAGGTGAATTCAAGATCGATCGGCAGCTCTTGGTCGAGGGTGATGCCCTGCTGTTGAGTCAGTTGCTCAACAACCTGGTCAGCAATGCTTTGTCCTATTGCAGCGCCGGGGGCTGGATCCATGTCATCGCCAAGGCCATGCCGGCAGGCATCGAGGTGCTCGTCGCCAATTCGAGTCAGCTGATCGACGCAGACAGCCGTTCGCGCTTTTTCGATCGCTTCTATCGCGGCGATGCGGCGCACAATCGCGCCGTCGAGGGCAGCGGCCTCGGGTTGAGCCTGGCGCGCGTAATTGCTCTCGCGCATGGCGGCGAGTTGACGCTTGAGGCCACTGCAGCTGATCAAGTCCGGCTGCGCTTGTGGCTGCCTTTTCGATGAAATTGCCGATCCATTTTTGAAACCGGGGAGTGACCCTTTGACGATCAAGATCCTGCCAATGTCCTGCCTTGGCGCCATCACCAGACTCGACAAGGGCCGGGCCAGGTCGCTGGTCGGCTTGGCCAAGGACGGCTTTCCGATCTACGCCCGCTATGGCTACAGCAAGGCCGATGACGCGGCGTCGGCAATAAAAACGATGGTCGGCAGCTTCGCCAAGAAGGCCAGCCCCGATGCCGGCAGGCCTGCGCTATCGATTTTCCCTATGGGCACCTTCACGCAAGACTATGAATATATTGCCGGCTCGGGAGATCTCGACGAATGCAATGGCCGCACCGGGGTGACGCCCGAGTTTCCGAGCGGCATTTACCATTACTACATCACCGACAGTTATCCCTATATCCAGCGCTGCGTGAAAGGCCCGCTTTGACGCGCCTGCTCGCCAGTTGGCTGGCCGGCTTGCTGTTGAGCACGACCGCCCAAGCCCATTTGATGCCGGCCCAGCAGGGCAGCCTGAATCTGCTCGATCAGGCGGTCTTTGCCGTCGTGGCGATTCCGGTGTCGGCGCTGCCCGCAGCCGTCGATAGTGACCGCGATGGGCGTCTTTCGGCAGTCGAGTTGCAGGCGCCGGAAGTGAATGCGCAATTGCTGCAGCGAATGCGGCTGTTCGATGGCGAACAGGCTGGGCGCGTCGATTTCATCCAGGTCATGGTCGAACAGGACGAGCGCAATCCGGCTTCTGCGGCCGGGGGCGGTCATTTCATTCTGATGCTGAAGTTCAGCTTCAGCGCGCCGCCGCAGGCCTTGCGTATCGAGACCGATTTGTTCGGCGCGGCGGCGAGCGAGCAGCAATTGACGCTGAAGGCGAGCCGTGGCAGCGAGATCGAAGTTGCCGTGTTGAGCCCAATGCGGGGAAGCCATTTCTTCTTCCGCCAGCCCTGGCAGGTGCTGGGCGACCAATTGCTGGTCGGGGTCGAACATATTCTGCTCGGCACCGACCATTTGCTGTTTCTGTTGACGATCGTCGTCGCGGCTGCCGGTTGGCGCTACTGGCTCGGCGTGCTGACCAGCTTCACCATTGCCCACAGCATCAGCCTGACGGCTGCGCTGCTCGGTTGGGTGCAGGTCGCATCCATCATCGTCGAGCCGCTGATCGCTGCCAGCATTGTCTTGATGGCTTTGCTCAATCTCGGGCAGAAACAGGTCATCGTCAGGCAGCGAATGGCCATCGTCTTTGCCTGCGGGCTGCTGCATGGGCTGGGTTTCGCTTCAGCGATCAGCGACTTCGGTCTGCAGGGCAAGGCGCTGCTGGTCAGCTTGCTCGGCTTCAACCTCGGCATCGAAGTCGGCCAGGGCCTCTTCGTGCTGACGCTGCTGGGCTCGCTGGCGCTGCTGTCTCGCCTTGCACGTCTGGCCCCTGCGGACTGGCACAGGCGGTTCCAGGGTTTCCAGGCGGCAAATCTGGCCAATTCGCTGGCGGCGGTGGTCGGCATGTGCTGGCTGGTCGAGCGCATCGGCGCCTGAGTCACCCGGCTCGGCCATACTCCAGGCTTGCCATAGTCTGGAGTTGCAATGCGTATCGATATTGGTCAGGGCGTGAGATTGTTCGTCGATGTCGAAGGGCCGGCGCTGGTGCCCGACGGCCCGCTGATGCGCGAAAAGCCGACTCTTGTTTGCCTGCATGGCGGCCCGGGTTTTGACCATTCGGGCTTCAAACCGGCTTTCTCTGGCCTGGCCGACATCGCGCAGATCATCTATTACGACCACCGCGGTCATGGCCGCAGCGATGAGCGGCCGAGCAACGAATGGACGCTCGACATCTGGGCCGATGACGTGGTGCGGCTTTGCGACGCGCTGGGCATCGTCAAACCGATCGTGCTGGGGCAATCGTTTGGTGGCTTTGTCGCGCAGCGCTATATCGCGCGCCACCCCGGCCATCCGTCCAAGGTCATTCTGTCGAGCACCTCGCCGCATATGGCGCTGGAGCGCAAGCTGGTGATGTTCGAAAAGCTCGGCGGCAAGGTAGCGCGCGAATTGGCGCGCCAATTCTGGAGCCAGCCCGATCCGCAGACCTGGGCCGCTTACTGGGCCGGTTGCCGCAAGCTCTACAACCGCACCGAGCCGCGTGACCAAGACGCTGCACAGCGCATGTTGGTGCGCGACGCGATCCTTTTGCACTTTGTTGCCGGCGAAAAACAGGGCCTGGATTTGTTGCCCGGCCTGGCCGCTGCGCAATGCCCGGTGCTGGTGATGGCTGGCGAAGAAGACCCGGTCTGCCCGCTGGCCGATGCGCAGGACATCGCTGCCGCCCTGCCGCCGCAATGGGCAAAACTGGTCAGTTTCCCGGGTGCCGGGCATGGTGCCTGGCGCGACGATCCGCAGGCCGCTTTTGCGACGCTGCGGGAATTCATCAGCGCTTGAATCTCCCGAGGCGGGTTAAGCTTGGGTCCGGCCGGCCCGCCCTGAAAGATCGTGCGAACCAAGCTGAATTCTGATCCGACCTGACCGTCATCAAGGCAAGGTCGGCCCGCAGACCGCAGGATCGCGCATCGCTTTTTTGCATCATTGTTTTGGAGATTCGCATGACCTCGCCCAATCCGGTTCAATCCCGTACCGAGTCCGACTCCCAGGCGCTGGCCGCTTATGCCGCCTTGCCGCCGCAGGCGATCAGCGCCGAGGTCTTGCTGGAGAAATACGCCAAGGGGGACGAGTCAGCCCCCGATGAATTACGCGCCCGGGTGGCGCAAGCCTTGGCCGAGGCCGAGGCGCCTGAACAGCGCAGCGCCTGGGCCTTGAAGTTTCTCGAGGTGCAGCGGCGCGGCTTCGTGCCGGCAGGGCGAATCATGTCGGCTGCGGGGACTTCGCTCTCGGCCACGTTGATCAACTGCTTCGTGCAACCGGTTGGCGACTCGATCGCACAGGTCGATGATGGGCACCCAGGCATTTATACCGCCTTGACCGAGGCCGCCGAGACCATGCGCCGCGGCGGTGGCGTCGGATATGACTTCTCGCGCATCCGCCCGTCAGGCGCCTGGGTCGGGTCGACCCAGAGCAGCGCATCCGGCCCGGTCAGCTATATGCGGGTTTTCGACCGCAGCTGCGAAACCGTCGAAAGCGCCGGTTCGCGCCGCGGCGCACAGATGGGCGTGCTGCGCTGCGATCACCCTGACATCGAGCAGTTCATCCACGCCAAGGACCAGGGTGATCTGAAGAACTTCAACATCTCGGTCGGCGTCACCGATGTCTTCATGCAAGCCATGCTGGCCGGTGAAGAGATCGAGCTGGTGCACCGCGCCAAGCCCGGCGAGGCGCAACTCGCCGAGGGCGCCCATCAGCGCGCCGATGGCCTGTGGGTCTACCGCAGCCTGCCCGCCAGCGAGTTGTGGGAGCAGATCATGCGCTCCACCTACGACCATGCCGAACCCGGCGTGCTCTTTCTCGACCGCATCAATGCCGACAACAATCTGCATTACTGCGAATCGATTTCGGCCACCAATCCCTGCGTCACCGCCGACACCTGGGTGATGAGCGATCAAGGCCCGCGCCAAGTGCGTGAACTGGTCGGCCAGCCGTTCACGGCCATCGTCGACGGCAAGGCCTTTGCCAGCGAATCAGCTGGCTTCTTCTTCACCGGCCACAAGCCGGTCTTCAAGCTGCGCCTGGCCCAAGGTCAGGCACTGCGCCTGACCGCCGATCATCCGGTGCGCAAGGTCACCCGCAAGACCCGCTATCTGGTCGAAAGTGCCTGGGTGCCGGCCGGTGAATTGCTTCCTGGGGACGAGTTGGTCCTGCATGATCACCGCGCTTTGCAGGGCTGGGAAGGGCGGTTGAGCCAGGCCCAAGGCTATCTGCTCGGCCTGCTGATCGGCGCTGGCGAGTTGACGGCTGACCAGGCGGTGCTGTCGCTGTGGTCCGCTGCTGCGACCGAGCTGAAGGTCGTCGGCAGCGATGTCGCACCGCAGCGTCCGGCGCATAGCAACGCCTTGATGGCCGCGGTCGAAATCGCGGCACGCAGCCTCGATCAGCGGGGGGCAGATTTCAAGGGCTGGCAGCGTCCGCTTACCGCGCGTGGCGACTATCGCCTGGCTTCGACTGCGCTGCGCGATCTGGCGATCTCTCTCGGCGCCGCGCCGGGTCAGCTTTGCATCACGCCTTCGATGGAGGCCAGCTCGTCCGATTTCCATCGCGGCCTGTTGCGCGGCTTGTTCGACGCCGAGGGCAGCGTTCAAGGCAGTCAGTCCATGGGCTTCAGCCTGCGCCTGATTCAGGCCGACCCGGCCAATCTGCAAGCCGCACAGCGCATGCTCTTGCGCCTGGGCATCAATGCCGTGATCGAGGCCCTGCCTGATTCTGTCGAGCGGCAATTGGTCATCAGCGGCGCCAACCTGCAGCGCTTTGCCGAATCAGTCGGCTTCGAAGACAGCGCCAAGAAGGCCTGGCTCGACCAAGTTCTTTCCAAATCCCGCCATAACCTGCAGCGCGAGCGCTTTACCGCGACGGTCGATGGCCTGACGGCCGACGGCTTCGAGGAGGTCTACGACGTCACCATCGAACATGTCCATGCCTTCGACGCCAATGGCCTCTATGTGCACAACTGCGCCGAACAGCCGCTGCCGCCCTATGGCTGCTGCTGCCTGGGATCGGTCGACCTGACGCAGTTCGTGCGCGAACCGTTCGGCGCCAATGCATCCTTCGACGAAGTCGGTTTTGCCGAAGTGGTCACTGTGGCGACCCGCATGCTCGACAACGTGCTCGATGTCACCCCTTGGCCCTTGCCGGCGCAAGCCCAGGAAGCACATAACAAGCGCCGCGTCGGCCTGGGCTTCACGGGTCTGGGCGACGCGCTGGTGATGCTGAACCTGCGCTACGACAGCGAAGCCGCCCGCGAGGAAGCGCGCCGGATCAGCGAGCTGATGCGCGACGCAGCCTATGCGGCATCGAGCGATCTGGCAGTGGAGCGCGGCGCCTTTCCGCTCTTCAATGCCGACCTGTACCTCAGCGGCGGCAGCTTTGCCTCGCGCCTGCCACAGGGCTTGAAGGACCGCATCCGCAGCCAGGGCTTGCGCAACTCGCATCTGCTGTCGATCGCGCCGACCGGAACCATCAGCCTGGCTTTTGCCGACAATGCATCGAACGGCATCGAACCCGCTTTCAGCTGGAGCTACACGCGCAAGAAGCGCATGTCGCAGGCCGATGGCGGCGGCTTCAAGGAATATGCGGTCGAGGACCATGCCTGGCGGCTTTACCGCCATTTGTTCGGCAAGGAGGCGCCGCTGTCCGACGCCTTTGTCACCGCGCTCGAGCTCAGCGCTGCCGACCATGCGGCGATGGTCGCTGCGGTCGCGCCCTATATCGACACGTCGATTTCCAAGACCGTCAACGTGCCGGTCGACTACCCCTATGCCGACTTCCAGGATCTCTATACCCAGGCCTGGAAAAGCGGGCTGAAGGGCCTCGCCACTTACCGGCCCAACAGCGTGCTCGGGTCGGTGCTCAGCGTCGACACGCCAGTGCTGCTTTCGCCCGAGCCGCTGCGGCCGGTCAGCGCCGACGGCGCCAACCAGCGGTTGAAGGTCGAGCGGCTGCCGAATGCAGTGCTGGCTTCGCTGCGCTGGCCGAGCCGGCCCGAGATGCCTGGCGGCAATCCGGCCTGGAGTTACATGATCCAGCATCCGCATGGCGACTTCGCGCTGTTCGTCGGCGAGTTGCCTGCCGAAGGCCCCGACATGGGCTTGTTCGGCCGCACCTTGCCGTTCGAAGTCTGGGTCAATGGCGCCGAGCAGCCGCGTGGTTTGTCGGCGCTGGCCAAGACCCTGTCGATGGATCTGCGCACCAATGATTCAGCCTGGCTGCGCCTGAAACTCGATGCCCTGGCGACGGTCGCCGAGGAGCGCGCTTTCGAAATGCCGATGCCGCCTTCGGGCGAGCTTCGGCTTTTCCCAGGCGTTGTTGCGGCCACTGCAGCGGTGATCCGCTGGCGCTGCGAACAGCTCGGCGCGCTGCAGGACGGTGGCCCGACGCCGGTGCTCGACGCGATGTTCAGCCGCGAGGAGCCGCGCACGGGTTACTCGGGCACGCTGGCCTGGGCCGTCGATGTCGACAATCCGGCCACCGGCGAGCAATTCACGCTGACGCTGAAAGAAGTCAGCCTGCCCACACCTGACGGTGGCAGCGTCACCCGGCCTTGTGCGATGGGTTTTTCGGGCAACTATCCGAAAGCGCTCGACGGCATGGCCCGGCTGTTGTCGCTGGACATGCGGGTGATGGACCCTGGCTGGATCGGCATGAAGCTGCGCAAGCTGCTCAATGTCGGCGAGCCGCTGGGCCATTTCATGGCGCCGGTGCCCAGCCTCGGCGGCGAGCGACGCCAGCAGATCTGGCCCTCAACCGTTGCCTATGTGGCGCGGCTGATCATCCACCGTTATGCAATGCTGGGTGTGCTCGATGAAAGCGGCATGCCGCTGGTCGAAATGGGTCTGCTGCAAACGCCAAGTCCGCGCAGCGCCGGCAGCCAGGTGCAGGCGATGGCAGGTCGTCCCTGCCCGGAATGCGGCAACAGCACCATGATCCACAAGGATGGCTGCGACTTCTGCACCGCCTGCGGCTATGTGGGGCAATGCGGCTGAGGGTTTGGCTTCGAAGGCGACAAGCGATCAAGTCAATTTGGGGCAGGGCCCGAATGAAGTTGATGGGTGGACATTTGTACATACAATGAGCCCATGAAAATCGACTGGGATCCGGTCAAAGCAGCTGCCAATCTGCAGGCACATGGCGTGTCGTTTGGCGAAGCTGCGACCGTACTTCACGACGATTTTTCCTTGACGCGTGAAGATCCAGACGCGCAAGGCGAGCAGCGTTTTGTCACATTGGGGATGAGTGCTACGGGTGCGTTATTGGTGCTTGTCTATACGCACCGTGAGCCTGATGTGTACCGCCTGATCTCCTCTTGGAAAGCCAACAAACCACAAAGGATTTGGTATGAAAAAAATCGTCGCTGAGCCCTACCGGGATATTGATTTCACACAGGCCAAGCAAGGCGCGGTGATTCCGCTTGATGCGGGCAAGACCAAAATATCCATCCGCTTGGACAACAAGGTGATTGAAGACTTCCGTGCGCAAGTTGAGCGCGCTGGAACGGGCAGCTATCAGACATTGATCAATGACGCGCTGGTGGCGTTTATCCAGCAGCGTTCGATGATCGATGCCGTGCGGCAGGTGATACGCGAAGAACTGGCTACATCAAAAAAACAGCCACGGCGCAGCCATCGGCTGGAATCGGCTTGAGCTGTTCCCAACTGTTCCCGTAATCCTGGCTTCCAATCCTGTCAAGTCAGACCTGCTCGTACTTGAAGCGGTTCACCTTGGACATATCGGTGCCCTCGATGCGGATCAGCCGCGTCGGGCCGTCGCGTTTGGGTGAATGCAGGTCGCCTTCGTTGTAGACATGGGCAATGCCTGGTGTCAGCAGATAGTTGCGCAGATGCCTGACCTTGCCGGGCTGGTCCGCGCTGGCCGCCTCGACCAGCTCGTAATCGCTCATTTCCGTCTGGCCAACCGCCTGGCCATAGATCGCCCATGAATGGGCATGGTCATGGGCGCCGCTGGTCTTGGCATCGCGGTAATCATGGGCCAGGATGCAAAAACCAAGCTCTGCGTCCTCGTAGATGATCTTGCGCTCACCCACATCGGCTTCGAACTGCTCGGCGATGAACTGCGCATCGAGCAGCAAGTCTTTCAGCAGGGCGGCGATCTCTTCGCGCCCGGCCAGTCCCGGCATGGCCTTGATCGCTGCATGGCAGCGGGCGGCAAACTGTTCCAGCTTCTGACTCATGCAACTCTCCTGCCCATTGGGCTTGTGGTGCTGCGATTCTGCCGCAAGCCAGCGGTCGGCGCAGGATTGAACGCTCAGACCGTCATGCCGCCCGACACCTCCAGCACCGCCCCGTTCACATAGCTGGCCTCGTCGCTGGCCAGGAAGGCATAGACATTGGCGATCTCTTCCGGTCTGCCCAGGCGTTTCAGCGGCACATGCGCGCGCATCTCGGCTAGTACTTTTTCGGGGATGGTGGCGAGAATCGGCGTGTCGATGAAGCCGGGTGCCACCGCATTGACGCGGATGCCTTTGGGCCCGAGTTCGCGCGCCCAGGTCTTGGTAAAGCCGATCACGCCGAACTTGCTCGCGGCGTAATTGGTCTGGCCGAAGTTGCCGTAGATGCCGACGACCGAACTGGCGTTGAGGATCACTCCCGAGCCCTGTTCGATCATGTGACCGGTCACCGCCTGGGCGCAATGGAAGACGCCGCGCAGATTGACGTCGATGACGGCGTCGAACTGCTCCAGCGTCATCTTCTGCAGCCTGGCGTCCTTGGTGATGCCGGCGTTGTTGACCAGCACATCAATGCGGCCGAACTGCGCCTTGACAGCCGCCACCACCTGGTCGACCTGGTCTCGCTTTGTCACATCGAGCAACAAGCCCAGCGCCTGTGCCCCCAGCGCTTTGCAACTGGCAACCGCTCCATCGATCGCGGCCTGCTTGATGTCGCAGATGACGACGATGGCGCCTTCGGTGGCGAATTTTTCAGCGGTGGCCAGGCCGATGCCCTGCGCAGCGCCGGTGATGATGCATACCTTGTTGAGAAGTCTCATGCTTGTTATTGGTTGTAAATGCCTGGCAGTTTATTCGCTCGATGGGGATCTTCCCGTCTTGACGCCGATAGGGCGAGCCGTCACAGTGGGCGACTTTTGTTTTGAATCAAATATTCAAGGGGTCCTGAATGTCAGTTTGTCTTGCTGGTCCGAATGTCCGTTTGTCTGCCATCGCTGCCGCGTTGGCCATGCTGGGTCACTGCGCTGCCGCTGCACCTGCTGTGCCTGCTGCACCTGCGACGGCTGCCTCAGCCGCTGTCGCGCCCGCTGCTGCTGCCTCAGCCCCTGCGGCCGCAAAGCCACCCGCCGACCCGACTGCGCCCAAGCCCTTTGCCGATGTGATCAAGGAAGCCAAAGTCCAGCAGGGCCTGTTCCCGCTCTGGCGCAAGGCTGAAAAAGTCTGGATTGAGATTCCCAAAGCGGCGTTGAACAAGCCCTTCTTGTTCACCGTCAACATTGCCAACTCGGTCGGCGAGCGCGGGCTTTATGCCAGCCAGATGGGCATGGACCATCTGGTCGAATTCCGCCGCATCGGCAACCAGTTGCAGCTGATCGCGCTGAACACCAAATTCCGTGCGGTGGCCGACCAAGGCTCCAAGCGCGCGATCGACCAGGCTTTTTCGCCCAGCCTTTTGGGGTCGAGCGTGGTCGCCAGTGCCGAGCATCCCGAGCGCAAGTCGGTGCTGGTCGATGCCGCCTTTTTGCTCGGCGATATTCCCGGCTATTCGACCCGGCTGGAAATGGCTTATCGCCTGCCCTTTGCACCCGATCGCGCCAATTCCTTCTTCGAGGCCGTGCGTACCGACGAGCGTCTGACGACATTGACCGCGAGGATGCATTTCGCCACGCCGCGCATCCCGGCGCCGCCCTTGATGCCGATGCCCAGCCCGGTGCCGGCCCCGACGCCGCCGCAGGCCACACCCGATCCGCGCAGCCTCTTCGTCAGCTATGTCTATAACTTCGCGCAGCTGCCCGAGACCGAAATGGCGCCGCGTCTGGCCGACCCGCGCCTTGGCCATTTCACCGAAGCGTTCACCGACCTCGGTGGCGACCAGAAAGCCAATCCGCGCGTTCATTACTTGCAACGCTGGCGCCTCGAGAAGAAGGATCCCGCAGCCGCAATGTCGGAACCGGTACAAGCCATCACCTACTGGATGGACAAGAACATCCCGGCCAAATACCGCCCGGCGGTCGAGGCCGGTATCCTGGAATGGAACAAGGCCTTCGAAAAGATCGGTTTCAAGGGCGCAGTCGTCGCACGCCAGCAGCCCGATGATGCCGATTGGGACAATATGGATGCGGCTCATGCGTCGATCCGCTGGTTCGTCGGTGCTGACGTCGGCTTCGCGATCGGCCCCAGCCATACCGACCCGCGCAGTGGCGAAATCCTCGATGCCGACATCGGCATGAGCGATGTCTTTGTCCGGGGCGGGCGTGCCTTCATCAGCGAAGACGTTGGCAGGGCGGGCGCGCACAGCCATGCCTTGCACGGTGACGCCTTCTGCAACTATGCACATGAAGCCGCCGCCGAACTCGACTTTGCGCTCGACATGCTCGAAGCCCGCGGCGACCTCGAGCCCGGCAGTCCTGAGGCTGATGCCTTCATCCAGGCGCGGGTCAAGGACGTGATCATGCATGAGGTCGGCCATACGCTGGGCCTCAAGCACAACTTCAAGGCCTCGACGACGATCACCCAGGCGCAACTGAAGGACAAAGCCTATACCGATGCCTTTGGCATCTCAGGCTCGGTGATGGATTACAACGCCTACAACATTGCCGCCAAGGGCGAGCAGCAAGCCAGTTTCAACAACGCCGCTCTCGGCGCTTACGACTACTGGGCGATCGAATATGCCTACAAGCCGATCGCTGCTGGCAGCGAGGCGGTCGAGTTGGGCAAGATCGCCGGGCGCAGCACCGAGCCCGCCCTGGCTTATGCCGATGATGCCGATGCCGGCGGCTTCGGCCCGAACGATGGCATGGATCCGCTGGCCAACCGCTTCGACCTCGGTGACGATCCGCTGGCTTATTACAAGAAGCGGCTGAAACTGTCGCAAGAGTTGTGGGCCCGGGTGCAGGACCGCAAGCCGCTGGCCGGCGACGATCCGCTGCGCCAGCGCCGTTCGATCCTGTCGGGCTTCAACCAGCTCTATCGCTCGGCTGAACTGGTCGGCAAATATGTCGGCGGCATGCATACGCTGCGTGATCTGCCGGGCAGCACCGGCCGCGCCAGCTTCACGCCGGTCGACCCGGTCAAGCAGCGCGAGGCCTTGCAGTTCCTGGCCACCGGTCTGTTCAGCATCGACAGCTTCCGCTTCCGCCCCGAGTTCTTGTCGACCTTGACCGTCGACTACAACGAATGGGATCGTGGCGGCCCGTTGAACCTGCCGGCCGCGGTGGCAAGGGTGCAACTGGTGGCGCTTGATCGCTTGCTCAACGCCAACACGGCAGCGCGCTTGCTCGACCTCTCGAGCTATGTGCCCGAGCCGCAGCGCCGCGGCCTGATCTCGCTCAGCGAGGTCTACGCGACGCTGCAGACCTCGATCTGGGCCGAGCTGAAGACCGGCGCCGAAGTTGAACGTCTGCGTCGCAATCTGCAGCGCGAATACCTGAAGCGCCTGCAAGCCGTGCTGACCCGCCCCCCCGCCAACCTGCCGCCCGACGCCCTGAGTTTGGCGCGCCTGCATGCGACCCAGTTGCAAGCCAATTTGCGCTTGGCCGTGGCCAAAGGCGGCCTCTCCGTCGAAAGCCGCGCCCATCTGGCCGATAGTCTGGGCTCGCTGACCGAGGCGCTAAGGGCGACAATGCAAAGGAGTTGATGCATCAACCCAACATCTCTGCTTGCGGAATCGATGCCGGGGTACGCACCGTCAATCGCCGAACGCGAAACCCACCAGGGATGCCGCTTCTCGATATGCGGAGAACCCCAACCTCACACGAATTACTAAAATCAAATTGACGAAATCGCCCAAAATCTACATCGCCGGCCACCGCGGCATGGTGGGGTCCGCCATCGTCCGCAGGCTCGCCGAGCAGGGCCAGACGAACATCGTCACCCGCACCCATGCCGAACTCGACCTGACCAACCAGGCCGAAGTCCAGGCATTCTTTGAAACTGAAAAGCTCGATCAGGTCTATCTCGCCGCGGCCAAGGTCGGCGGCATTCACGCCAACAACACCTACCCGGCCGAGTTCATCTATCAAAACCTGATGGTCGAAGCCAATGTGGTCCATAGTGCCTGGCGCCAGGGCGTGCAAAAGCTGCTGTTCCTCGGCTCAAGTTGCATCTACCCCAAGCTGGCGGCTCAGCCGATGGCTGAAGACGCCTTGCTGACCGGCCTGCTCGAGCCGACCAACGAACCCTATGCCATCGCCAAGATCGCCGGCATCAAACTCTGCGAAAGCTACAACCGCCAGTACGGCGTTGATTACCGCAGCGTCATGCCGACCAACCTCTACGGCCCCGGTGACAACTACCACCCTGAAAACTCCCATGTCATCCCCGCGCTGATCCGCCGCTTCCATGAAGCCAAGCTAAGCCATGCGCCGGTGGTCACCATCTGGGGTTCAGGCAAGCCGCGCCGCGAGTTTCTCTATGTCGATGACATGGCTGCAGCCAGCGTGCATGTGATGGAGCTGCCCAAAGCCGTTTACGACCAGCAGACCAGCCCGATGCACAGCCATCTCAACGTCGGCTGCGGTGACGACATCACCATTGCCGAACTCGCGCTGGCGGTCAGCAAAGCCACGGGCTTCCAGGGCAGCATCGACTTCGACGCCAGCAAACCTGATGGCTCGCCGCGCAAATTGATGGACAGCCACCGCCTGAAAGCACTCGGCTGGCAAGCCAAGGTCAATCTCGACCAAGGCCTGGCTGCTGCGTATGAGGATTTTTTGAGGCTGTGAGCGGGCAGGGGCGGGCGCGGGCGAGCTCAACGCAACTCATGCGCCATATTTGGCAAATACAGCCGTCACTTCTGCATCGGTTGCAAACTCGCCCCTACAGCCTGAGCCGGACAGGCCTTTGCCAACTTTTCGCTTCCAGGTAAGTCGACAGCGACTCGAGAGCCACAAAAAACTCTTGGTGTGGGCCGTGTTTATGGACGCTAGTTCTGTGCGCCGTGCGAAGGCGCTGTCATGCCGCAGGTGCAAATCCCGCCCGGCAACTGTCGTTCCGGCCGGTAGCAATCGGAACGGCGATGGAGGTAACGAAATCGTTGAAACCTTCGGTACAGAGGGACCTCAAGGGGGTTCGGGAATCATGCAGGCCTTAACGTCAGATCAGAAGCGCCATCCGAGTCAACTCCCAAACACCATCTCTGGTAAATATCACCAAAATAACAATAAAAACGCCAAGAACCCTGCTACATTCGTTCACTTTCCGAACATGGCGATTTCACTGATTCAATGAGCAGCCACCGCGAGCGCAACAAGGACGACACCCAATTCTGGGTGTTGAAGCTGATGCAAAACAACCCCGGGCTGACCCAGCGGGCCTTGGCCGAGGAGCTAGGCATGAGCTTGGGCGGGGCCAACTACTGCTTGCAGGCGCTGGTGGAAAAGGGCTGGCTGAAGATGCAGAACTTCAGCAAGAGCACCAACAAGCTCGGCTACGCCTACATCCTGACCCCCATCGGCATCGCTGAAAAAGCCGCGCTCACCGGGCGCTTCCTCAAGCGCAAGATGCAGGAATACGAAGACCTCAAGGCCGAAATCGAAGCCTTGCAAATGGACATGGTGAAGCCTGCGTCACCCAAAGAGCAGACATTGCCCAAATAAACAGCAACGAACCGGAACAAAAAGCATGACAAGCCCAAGAAAAGTCGCCCTCATCACCGGCATCACCGGCCAAGACGGTTCCTACCTGGCCGAATTCCTGCTCGAAAAAGGCTATATCGTCCACGGCATCAAACGCCGGGCCAGTTCGTTCAACACCCAGCGGGTCGACCATATCTATCAGGATCCGCATGTCGATAATGCGAACTTCAAACTGCATTACGGCGACCTCAGCGACAGCAGTAACCTGACCCGCATCATCCAGGAAACCCAGCCCGACGAAATCTACAACCTCGGTGCGCAAAGCCATGTGGCCGTCAGCTTCGAGAGCCCCGAATACACCGCCGATGTCGACGGCATGGGCACGCTGCGCATCCTTGAAGCGATCCGCATTCTCGGCCTGGAAAAGAAAACCCGTTTTTATCAGGCCAGCACCAGCGAACTCTACGGCCTGGTGCAAGAAACCCCGCAGAAGGAAACCACCCCCTTTTATCCGCGCAGCCCCTATGCGGTAGCCAAGATGTATGCCTACTGGATCACGGTCAATTACCGTGAAGCCTATGGCATCTATGCCTGCAACGGCATCCTTTTCAACCATGAAAGCCCGCGCCGCGGCGAAACCTTCGTCACCCGCAAGATCACCCGCGGCATGGCCAATATCAGCCAGGGCCTGGAAGACTGCCTCTATATGGGTAATATCGATGCATTGCGCGACTGGGGCCACGCCAAAGATTATGTGCGCATGCAATGGATGATGCTGCAGCAAGAGCAGGCTGAAGATTTTGTCATTGCTACCGGTAAGCAATACAGCGTCCGCCAATTCATCGAATGGACGGCCGAAGCCTTGGGCATGCAACTCCGCTGGGCAGGCGAAGGCGTCAACGAAGTCGGCTATGCGAATGACAAGGCGATCGTCAAAATCGACCCGCGCTACTTCCGCCCCACAGAAGTCGAAACCCTGCTTGGCGACCCCACCAAAGCCAAACAAAAACTCGGTTGGGTCCCTGAAATTACCGCCCAGGAAATGTGCGCTGAAATGGTTGCCAATGACTTGGCCCACGCTAAACAGCATGCATTGCTCAAACAGCATGGCTTTGTTGTCAATGTGAGTACTGAGTAGTTGTCAAGGCTCGGTTGGTTATAGACCCGCTTGACGAACAATTCAGGCTTTTCAGCCTGGCATTTCTTTAGTCGTCCCTGAAAAATCCAATTTCAATTCACCAGCGCCGGCGTTGCCGCCGGCAGTCTTGTGAATCGGGCGAATTTCGAAACCAATGCGCCGAATACGCGCCCAAAGTCCGACAACCTTGCCGGCTGCAGCAGGCGCCCCCGCAGGCCTTTCAGGACGATCATCCTCAGCAGCCAGCGAATGTTGTAGCCCGCTGCGCACAGCACCGCGTGCAAGCGGTCGCCCAATTCACCCTTCAAATGGCAGCGGTCCATCCGATGATCCGCTTTGAGGTGGCCGATGATTGGCTCGATGGCTTGACGGCGCTTGAGCAACTTGATCTCTGGTTTTGTCAGTGATTTCCACTTGCCCCGGTGCTTGATGTCGAGGCCCGGGTTGTCCTTGTCGACACCCCGGTAGCCCAGGTCCACATAGGCCGTGCACGGCTTCATGCCGGTGGACTCCATCAGGATCGTGGCTTGTTCGATTTGTTCGTTCAGCGTGTGGCCGTCAAACGGATTGCCAGCGAACGCCCGCGCGCCGACGATCAAATTGCCCCGCACAGTCAGCGCAATGCCGACCTTTGCCCCGAATTCATAAGGGTTGCGGCTCTTGCCTTTGTTGATGCATTGCACCTCAGGCGCATGCCAGCTGTAGAGCTTGGGCTTGCCGTCCTTGGCTTTCCTGGACTTGCTTTGCTCCACGATCTGCCGCGCCTTGGCCGTGGCAATGTCCAGCGTTGCACGCACCGCTTTCGTGATCGTGCTGGCCTTGCGCTCGATCTCCCGCGCCAGTCGGCCCACAATCGTGCCCTGGCGTTTGATCGCTCGCCGCATCCGCTTGAACTGCCGCGCATGGGCATACCGTCCGGCCTTGAACCCCAGCAGCTGGCCTTCCTTGGCAAACGTCTGCTTCAGTTCTATCCCATG